>CAYZDH010000140.1:0-1571 GCA_964477025.1 uncultured Rhodospirillaceae bacterium
TAATGGGACTATCGAATATAACGGGTGAGATGGTAGTTTCTACGGGCAACAAGTCAGAAATGTCTGTTGGCTATGCGACGCTTTATGGGGATATGTGTGGTGGTTTTTCTGTCCTTAAAGACGTCTACAAGATGACGGTGTTCAGTCTGTGCCATTGGCGCAATGACAATTTTCCTAAAAGCAGTAAGGGTCCAAAAGGAAAAGTAATTCCTGAAAGGATTATTACCAAACCACCCTCTGCTGAATTGAAACCCGATCAGACCGACCAAGATACCCTGCCGCCTTATGAAGAGCTAGACGCTATTTTAGGGTGTTTAATAGAGAGGGACCTTGGCACTAAAGCCACGGCGGGAGAGGGCCACGATCTAGAGTTAGTAAAGCGCATCTGGCGCATGTTATTGCTTGCCGAATATAAACGTCGTCAAGCTCCACCGGGAGTGAAGATTACGCATCGTTCTTTTGGACGAGACCGTCGCTATCCAATCACAAACGGGTTTCGGGAGAGCTGACTTGGCCTTGCGGATTACGAATACCCTGTCGCGCCGAAAGGAGGACTTCGTTCCAGTTGATCCAAGGCATATTCGTTTCTATGTCTGCGGACCCACAGTGTATGACTATGCGCATATTGGTAATGCGCGGCCAGTGGTCGTGTTTGATGTCTTGTACCGGTTACTCAAAACACTTTATCCACGCGTAACCTATGTTCGTAATATCACCGATATTGATGATAAGATTATAGATGCATCGCAGAAGAGCGGTGATGAGATCGGTTCCATCACGACCAGGTTTGCTGAAATTTTTCATCAAGATATGAACGAGCTGAATGCTCTGCCACCAGATGTTGAACCGCGAGCGACAGATCACATACCCGAAATGTTTGAGATGATTTCATCTCTTTTGGAAAGTGGGCACGCCTACGAAGTTGAAGGCCATGTGTTGTTTTGCGTCGGGGCAATGGAGAACTACGGTCAGCTTTCTCGCCATTCTCGGGATGAATTGGTGGCTGGGGCAAGGGTTGAGGTTGCTCCCTACAAGAAAGATCCCGCAGATTTTATTTTGTGGAAGCCCTCCACTAAAAAACAACCAGGATGGGAAAGCCCTTGGGGGCGTGGCAGGCCAGGTTGGCATCTTGAATGTTCTGCGATGAGTGCCAAACATCTTGGTGAGACATTCGATATTCATGGCGGTGGCCAGGATCTGATTTTTCCGCATCATGAAAATGAGATAGCACAGTCGGTTTGCAGACATGGGGGAACTCCATTTGTAAAATACTGGAAGCATAATGGTTATTTAACAGATGATGGGGAAAAGATGTACAAGTCCCTCGGAAACTTCCATACGGTACGCGATTTGCTTAAGCACACACCAGGGGAGGCAATCCGATTGGCTCTGCTTTCAGCTCATTACCGGCAACCTATTGATTTTAGCCTGCGAGCGCTGAATGAGGCGAAGAACGGAATGGATCGTCTTTATACCGCATTGCGAATTTCTGCGCACACAAAAGCTGATAGCATCGCGGGTACTGGCGCTCAGCAGGCCCTAGAGGATGATATAAACTCACCCCAGGCGAT
>CAYZDH010000140.1:1581-6998 GCA_964477025.1 uncultured Rhodospirillaceae bacterium
GTTTAGCTTCATTGCTTAATAAAAACCCGAAGAATAGTGCTGCTAAGGGGGCTCTATTGGCTGGCGGGGCAATGCTAGGCTTACTGCAACAAAACCCAGAAAGCTGGTTTAAGTGGGGCGCAAGCGATATTGATGATGCCGAAATAAAGGCGTTAATTGTTAAACGTAAAGAAGCGCGTGACGCGAAAGATTTTACCGAAAGTGATAGAATTCGGGACGAATTAGCAGCAGCTGGGATAGTATTGGAAGATAGTGCCAGTGGTACTAGCTGGAAACGAAGCTAGGTAAAGAGGCTAGAGAACAAAAGTAATGAGTGAGAAACGCGTTTATATCTATGATTCGACGTTACGAGATGGCGCGCAGACGCAGGGGGTCGACTTTTCTGCGGCAGACAAGGCTGCAATTGCACTGGAGCTCGATCAGGTCGGTATTGATTATGTTGAGGGTGGTTGGCCGGGTGCTAACCCCACAGACGATAGCTTCTTTAGTAACCCGCCCACGCTAACTCGTGCCCGTTTGGGAGCATTTGGGATGACCAGACGGTCAGGCCGAAGTGCTGAGAATGACCCCGGTCTTACGGCAGTCTTTAACGCCCAAACAAAAATAGTTTGTTTGGTCGGTAAGACTTGGGACTTCCATGCTAAGGTCGCGCTAGGTGTAGAACTCGATGAAAATATCGAGATGATCAAGGATAGTATTGGCCTTGCGGCGAAAAAAGCTGAAGAAGCGATATTTGATGCCGAGCATTTTTTTGACGGGTATAAGGAAAATTCTAATTTCGCATTATCTTGTGTTAAGGCGGCCTTTGAAGCCGGTGCGCGCTGGATTGTCCTTTGTGACACAAATGGCGGTACCTTGCCGCATCAAATTGAGAAAATTGTTGGTGAGGTCGTCAAGCATGTACCCGGGAGCCATCTCGGAATTCACTGTCATGATGACACCGGAAATGCGGTAGCTAATTCTTTGGCAGCAGTGCGCGCAGGGGTACGCCAAGTGCAAGGAACGCTGAATGGTCTGGGTGAACGCTGCGGAAACGCTAATCTGATTTCGATCATACCCTCCCTAGCTTTTAAGATGGGTTTTAATACTGGGATGAATGAGGAAGATATTAGTCGCTTGACCCATCTTTCACGCTTTATAGATGATCGTTTAAATCGACCATCAGACACCAGCGCTGCCTATGTTGGTGAGCGTGCCTTTGCCCATAAAGGTGGTTTACATGTTTCGGCCATTGCTAAAGATCCTAAGACCTATGAACATCTCGATCCGAAAGTGATCGGTAATGAACGTCATATCGTCGTTTCGGATCAGGCCGGTCGATCTAACGTGCTAGCAAGGTTTCATGAGATTGGTATCGAGATTGATTCCAAGGACCCAAAAATCATTACACTCCTTGAAGATATCAAACAAAGAGAACATGAGGGTTATGCTTATGATGGTGCGGGGGCAAGCTTTGAATTATTAGCCCGCCAGGTGTTGGGCAGCGTGCCGGAATTTTTCCGGCTGCAAAGTTTTCGGGTGATGGATGAACGGCGATGGAACGCTAAGAATGAATTGATTACCTTGTCGGAGGCAACGCTTAAAATTGAAGTTGGTGATCAGAACTTTATGACAGTCGCGGAGGGTAACGGGCCCGTAAATGCATTAGATAATGCACTTCGGAAGGTCCTTGATCCACTTTATCCCCAACTCGAAGATATGAAGTTAACTGATTACAAAGTTCGTATTCTCACGCCAGATGGCGGCACCGGGGCGATCACCCGAGTAATGATCGAGAGTGTCGATGGCAAGGGGAGACGTTGGTCAACAGTGGGAGTGTCAGCTAATTTAATAGACGCGTCCTACAACGCTCTAAATGAAGCAATTACATATAAATTGTTTCGTGATGGAGCTGAAGCGTAACTTTATTACGCCACTATAATGGTAAATCCCGAACCTACGAAACGCGAAGCGATAATCAGAACCCCAGGCGACGGGCTTGCTATTATACTAATAGAGACATCACTTGCCGAAAATATAGGCATGACAGCGCGGGCAATGATGAATTTCGGTCTAACCGATCTCCGCCTGGTGCGCCCAAAATGCAAATGGCCGCATACCAAAGCAATTAACGCGTCGTCAGGTGCCCACGCAGTGCTGACCAATGCAAAAATATTCGAGACGACAGCCGAAGCTGTCGCCGATTTACATAGGTTGGGAGCCACGACGGCGCGCTTACGGGATATGATTAAGCCAGTACAGGATGCTCGCGGTTGGGCTAAGACTATGCGCGACGCGATTAGTCAAGGTGACAAATGCGGCATTCTATTTGGTGCAGAGCGCGTAGGCCTACACAATGATGATTTAGCAATCGCTGACACCCTCATTACTGTACCGACTAACCCCGCCTTTTCTTCGCTCAACCTTGCACAATCTGTGTTACTGATAGGCTATGAGTGGCAGATGGTCGGTGGCGCTCAAGTGCCAGTTGAAATCCGTCGGAAGGGCCGGGGAGCCGCACTTGCTAGTCAAGGTGAGATAATTACTTTTTATGAGCATCTTGAAGATGAAATGGATAAGGCTGGTTTCCTTCGTGTGAAGGAAAAACGCCCACGCATGATCCGTAACATTCGTAATATCTTTAATCGTGCAAAATTAACAGAACAGGAAGTACGCACGCTCCGAGGTATCGTAGTGGCTATTGCCGAGAAAAAATGGGGTAAACGCGGTTCAAATTAAAGTATTTTTGGCTAGCAAAAAGGTATGAAAATTAGCACGCTAATCCATCCCGATCTCCCGAAGACTTTGAGAGAGCCTTCAGAGTCCGGTCAAAGTTTTGCTAATACCTATTCTGCAGCCTGATTATAGTTTGCCAGCGGTGCTAAATGTGACAACATTCTAACAGCATTTCCGTCGCGAATTTGATCCTTTGCACGGTTGCTGAGATCTGCATCATCTAACGCTTTGTTAGTCCACTTGCCCCCGAATTCGGTGCCATCAGTCCCAAACAAAATACGATCTTCGCCGTAGAGCCGGACGCCAGCCTCGATAGCGTGTGGCCCGAGGGAGTTGCAATCAACATATACGTTAGCTTCACGAAAACGTTTCGATGGCAGTTCCTCATTAGGTGTATCTAACAGGCACCTATGATCCATACGTTCTACTTCGAAGGGAATATTTCCCCCAAGGTTATGGAGTATCATCATCGCGTCTGGATATGTATCCATAATGTCCGTCATTGCTAGCGTAACCATATTGGCTGACAAACTCGCCTGCATATCTAAAGTCCCCATCCTGCGGCGGGCATTATCTGTACCTTTTGGGATACGCGGCCAGGTATCACCGGGCATTGGCGCAAAATGAATTAGGATAGCGGCCTTGTGACGGTGAGCGATTTCGATCACCGGGCGGAACGCATCAGCCTCCTGATAGGTCAAGAACGCATTTCCTGGAGCTTGCGCGCCAACGATGCCAGGGAGGCTCATAGCCCTATCAAACTCGTTGGCTGCTGCTTCGACATCAGCGAGGGGTAGGGCGCAAAGTCCGGTAAACCGACCCGCATTAGCGTTACACAGTTCGGAAATGCTATTATTATAGAGCTGGACCAGGGGCAAAGACTCTTCCAGTGGCAGGCGCTCTATCCAGGTAAATTCACTAAGCAGGGAAAGTACAGCGGTGCTTATATTCTGGCGGTCCATCTCTTCAAGACGCGTTTCGACATTGTCAAAAGCCTCGCTTATCGGCTGTTCACCGCTACGGGCTCTGTAGACCTCAATACCATGGTCATTTGTAAAAACCCGCGGGTCTGAAGTGCGCAAACGAAGTGCGTCGACTAATTCGGCTGGCCGCCAATGTGCATGCATATCAATGGACATATATTTCCTCCACAAAGGTCTAAGGCAGAGTAGACTAAATCTTCTGTTAAGCAGTTTAGCCTTATTTTACGCCCATGGCGACCGTGTTGCTCTGATTGCCTTAAAGCAGGCTTCAAGCATCACTTAGGAGCGGATCTTCCATAGTTTGAGGCACGGATATGATCTTCTTCAAAAATCTCGCCCATTTCCGATCGGTGACCCTTTCCATCCATTTCTTCCAGCCATATAGCATGGTTGTCGGCGGGCTGATCCTCATACTCGATTTGATTTCCACCATCTTTGACAGACGTATCGTTGCCTGACGTCCATTTTTTCATCTTGGCCGAAATCATTGGGTAGCGAACGGTGCCGAATTGGACGGCGAGATAACGCGATGGCGTTGTACCGGTGTTAAAATGCTGGTGGAACATTTGTTCTGGTGGGGTGACGACAACGCCATGGTCCCAGTCGATCCGTACGCGTTCATCTTCTTTACCTTCATACCACAGCATTGAGTAGCCCTCGCCGTCTATAGTGAATACGTTTGTACCACAAGTGTGACGATGCGCCTTTTTGTATGTGCCGGGCACTATCTGAGAGGTATGGCATCCCATGGTGCTATCCGACAAAACCCAACGTAAGCTCGACGAGCCTTTACCACGGGCAGCCCAATCCTTGAGCTCGAAGTTGGTGATGTCGGAAACGAAATTGGTTTCCCACTGATGACGACCAGGACGAATTTCGATCATTTGACCTTCGCCTTTGAAATAACCATTTGGGCCAAGCCGTTCGAAAAAGTCACGCTCTGTATTGAAGATAAAATCTTCATTTCTGAATAATTTAATCAGGAAGGGGAAGTTATGAACCGAGGCTAAGCGTGCGGGCTCAGTACCAGAGCCATTGAAATGCTGGTATTTGGCATTTAGAGGAACGGAAAATAGGGAGTTACGGCCCCACTCGAAAGAATGCTTACTGCCATCGGGTGTTTCAATTTGTGTCGATCCATAGCCGTCAATCACGTATATAATTTCTTCATAGAGATGATGGAGTTCACGTGACTTAGACCCTGGTGTTAACTCAAAGCAAAAAATTGAATTGTAATCATCGCGGCCCTTAAGCAAACAGATGGCTCCATTCATGCCGTAAAGGTCCCATTTCTCGGTTTTGAGTTTAGCAAGATCCATACCGAAACCCTCAATCATCGGAACCGGTTGTTCCTCGCACCAAGCAAGATAGCTGTCGTGCAAAAAAGGCGGCTGGTCGGCTCTGGTTTCTGTCTCGGTCATTTGTAGGGTCCCTGGTAACAAACTTCTATTTCAGTCGTAGTTATATGAATCGAAGCGCATGCGGTCAAACCATCCTAAAATGATATTCTATCCGTCAACGCTGGTTAAGAACTTCAGACAGTGGGGTTTGATTGGAAAACTAAATCGGTGCTAGTCTTTTAGTTTTAGCTCCGACTTATATCGCTCAGCACGATTTACGTATTACTTTATGTTACGGGCCATCATTGCAATAGCCTTGTCATCTACGTTGCGAATTACCTTGCCAGGCGAGCCCATGACCAACGAATTGTCTGGGATT
>CAYZDH010000141.1:0-6972 GCA_964477025.1 uncultured Rhodospirillaceae bacterium
TTTCCAAGGCCAACATCTCAATGCAGTCAATTCGCGCCTGGTTGGCCCGAGACCTGGTTCAAGCGCAGGAGGTAATGCATCTTAATGCTCGGTATGTTTTTTTTCGGGTTATGAAGGGTGGTGGCCCAGTGGGTGCGCAGGGCGTAGTTTTGACTGCCGGGCGTAGCCTGGCTGTTGATCCTAGGTTCATAGGCTATGGTGTGCCGATTTGGTTAGATACCAGGGCGGCGCTGGCAGCGGAACGGCCTCTGCAGCGTTTATTAATTGCACAGGACACCGGAGGCGCGATAAAGGGGACAGTGCGGGGGGACATATTTTTTGGTCACGGGAAGCTGGCGGCTAAACGAGCAGGATATATGAACCGGCGGGGCCGCTACTACGTTTTGATTCCTCAGCCCAAATTTCTTGGCGGGGTGATGCTTGATAAAGTAAAGTTGGGATATGAAAAATAGAAACCAAAAAGACGGAAAGAGAAAAACCCCACGGCCTGTTTTAAATCCTAATGATGATGAGCTTTTTCTTTCGGTGATGAAGGGTGTCCAGCGCCAAAGCGAAACAACAAAAAAGCACCATTATTCAGGGCCATCAGCCCCCAAAACGATCATGTCGAGAAACCCTGATATTAACCGCAACTCCCCTTTGATCAGCCCCAATCGAAATATTGCGCCCCTTGCTGCGGGACGCTCTGCTGATCTCGATAAACGCACTTTAGAGCGGCTACGGCGCGGGCTCCTGCGGCCCGAGGCGCGCCTTGATCTTCACGGAATGACACAGGATCAGGCGTATCCTTCGCTAATGTCTTTTTTAGAAGCTTCTCAGGCGGGCGGTAAACGCTGTGTAATTGTAATCACTGGTCGCGGGCGAATGAGGGATGGCGGTGGCATTTTGCGCAAGGAAACACCGGGATGGCTAAACTCATCAACAGCAAGGTCACGAGTTCTTGGTTTCGCCACGGCAAGACCCCGGGACGGTGGCGTCGGCGCACTATATGTGTTGTTGCGCCGCGCGCGATGATTATAAAATAAACTTACTGAGGTCTGCGTTTTTGGCGAGGTCGCTTACTCGTTCACGAACGATTTTTGCGTCGATTACAATTTTTTCGCCACCGCGATCGGTCGCTGTAAAGCTTATGTCATCCAATAGCCGCTCCATCACGGTTTGCAGCCGCCGCGCGCCGATATTCTCCACTGCCCGATTAACTTCAGCGGCTACAGAAGCAATTTCATTAATGGCATCATTGGTAAATTCAAGCGCAACATCCTCAGTACTAATGAGCGCAATATACTGACGAATTAGACTCGCCTCTGGTTCCACAAGGATTGCTTTCAAGTCTTCGACTTCTAACGCTTTTAATTCCACACGGATGGGCAAGCGTCCTTGCAGCTCTGGAAGCAGGTCTGACGGCTTTGCAACGTGAAAGGCGCCCGAAGCAATAAATAAGACATGGTCAGTTTTAACCGGCCCGTGTTTTGTTGAGACTGTTGTTCCCTCGATAAGGGGCAGGAGATCCCGTTGAACGCCTTCCCGGCTGACATCCGCACCGTGGCGTTCGCTACTTGCACAAATTTTGTCAACTTCGTCTAAAAAAACAATCCCATTTTGCTCAACAGCAACTGTGGCTTCGCGGAGAATCGTTTCTTCGTCTAGGAGCTTATCACTTTCGTCCGCGACTAACACCTCGTGCGATTCTGATACGGTGAGCTTGCGTTTTTTAGTTTGGCCAGCGAAAGCCTTCCCGAGCATATCATTGAGATTGAGCATGCCCATTTGTGCTCCCGGCATACCGGGGACCTCAAATGTTGGTAAACCGCCGCCAGAATTGTCGGTTAGGTCGAGCTCAATCTCTCGATCGTCCAACGCTCCCTCACGCAACATCTTACGAAATTTTTGACGTGTTTCTTCGCCAGCGTTTTCTCCCACTAACGCTTCAATCACCCGTTCTTCGGCAGCGAGCTCGGCCTTTGCTGTGACATCTTTTCGCATCCGTTCCCGGGTTTCGTGGATCGCGACCTCCATCAAGTCACGGACAATTTGTTCAACATCCCGGCCGACATAACCTACCTCTGTAAATTTAGTTGCTTCTACTTTAACAAAGGGTGCTTGCGCTAATCGGGCAAGCCGCCGGGCAATCTCGGTTTTCCCGACGCCTGTGGGCCCAATCATAAGAATATTCTTAGGTAAGATCTCGTCGCGAAGGTCATCGTCGAGCTGTTGCCGTCGCCACCGATTCCTGAGTGCGATAGCAACCGCTCGCTTGGCATCTCCTTGGCCAACAATGAAACGGTCTAGTTCGGATACTATTTCTCGGGGGCTAAAACTACTCACCTTCTGACAAACTTTCGATTGTTAAATTTGTGTTTGTATACACGCATATACCCGCGGCAATACCCATGGCTTTGCGGGCGATATCTTCCGCCCCTAACCCTTCGAGGTCGTGCAGTGCCTGGGCTGCAGCAAGGGCGTATGAGCCTCCGGATCCAATTCCAATGAGACCCTGGTCGGGCTCAAGCACATCGCCTGTTCCTGTCATTACCAATGACACATCTTTATCCGCAACCGCCATCATGGCTTCAAGCCGTCGAAGATAACGGTCCGTCCGCCAGTCTTTAGCCAGGTCGACGCAGGCGCGTGTTAATTGTCCAGGATGTTGTTCGAGCTTCGCTTCGAGACGTTCGAAAAGCGTGAAAGCGTCGGCCGTGGCCCCTGCGAAACCAGCTATAACTGACCCGTCACCGAGTGGCCGAACTTTGCGTGCGGTTGCCTTAATGACTGTGGGTCCTAGGCTGACTTGTCCGTCGCCCGCAATGACCACCTCATTGTTTTTCCGTACGGACAGGATCGTGGTGCCGTGCCAAATATCTGGGTCGTTACTGGCCATCTTCTTCCTTTTCCTTTTGCCGCCTAAGTTATACGATATTTCCTTGATGAATAAGAGACGACCGCTTCACATGTGGTTGTTGCCGCTTTTGGTTCAAGGCTATTTCCTTTAAATTTTTAATCAAACTAGACAAGTAAACCGGAAGTCCGAAATAAGCGTGCCTGCAATTATATCGTTTTCCCCAGGGGTTAAAACAGCGCAGAAAGATGTGCGGCCTCCTCCCAACATAAAACCATTTACGATCGTACCGTTGTGGCTGCCAAAATCACGAACAATTATACTATCTCCCTCTTGTTCAATGGTGAAATGACGCCGCGACATTTGGAAGGGCTCTGTATCGGGAACAGCCAATTTAACGGGGGGTGACATCGCGTCTGATAATTTCGAGGACTCCCGCCCTACTAAAAATGGAAAATATTTGATCGCTATAGGCTCGGCCCCAACAATCTGCGTGATTTCTGGTTTCAACGGAGATAAAAACACCCCATTTCTCATTTTGAGTCACCGGAAACATGGTGCCTAGGCGAGGGGTGACGAGGAAAAGGGCGCATGTTTTGACAGCTCATCGTTTTAGATATTGTTAAAACTTTTAAAACCTACCAAGAAAGACGCTATAAGTTATTATGGTCTCCACCGAAACGCTAGCCGTAACTGTGTTGTCCTGTTAAAACAGCGCTCGCTGAGCAAGAGGAATTTTTATATGCGCGAAGGAAGCATCACCCGCAAAACCAAAGAAACGTCAATTGACGTGCGTATAAACCTCGACGGAACAGGGGCTTATGACGTTTCAACGGGAATAGGCTTTTTAGATCACATGCTGGAGCAACTTTCCCGGCATAGTCTTATGGATTTGTATGTTCGGGCTAAGGGCGATTTGCATATTGATTTTCATCATACTACGGAAGACACAGGAATAGCTATTGGCCAGGCTATTAATAAGGGTCTGGGGGATCGCGCCGGGATAACACGTTTTGGCTCCGCCTATATTCCTATGGACGAAACACTTTCGCGGATAGCGTTGGATATTTCTGCGCGGCCGTATCTAATTTGGCGGGTTGATTTTTCTAAACCGAAACTTGGAGAGATGGATACAGAGTTGTTTAAAGAATGGTTCCAGGCATTTGCACAAGCGGCCGGAATTACTTTACATGTCGAAAATCTCTACGGCGAAAACAATCACCATATTGTTGAGTCTTGTTTTAAGGGCTTAGCGCGTTCATTGCGAATGGCTATAAAAATTGACCCGCGTGTTTCTGATCTAGTCCCCTCTACCAAAGGCTCGCTCGGCGGCTAGTCATGCGGATCTACTTAGTTCACGTCACCCCAAATACTGATCCGGTATTTCTGAAGGATGGATTTTCCTTCATGGCGTTTATTTTTTCGGGGTTTTGGGCTCTTTGGCACCGGATGTGGCTTGTGTCTGCGTTGATCTTTGGGGGCTGGGTTTTGCTGGAAATTTTGCTGACCTTTATAGGCGCTCTAAATGAGCTGCGATTAGTCATGACTGTGAGTTTTTCTATTATTATTGGGTTTGGTGCTCATGACTGGCTAAGCTCTTCTTTGTTGAGGCGGGGTTACTCATTGGACGGCTTAGTAGCGGCGCCTACGCTAGAAGCTGCGCTGCGCCGATGGTTTGATCGGCATAGTTTTGCTGGTAGGTAAAACTTTCTGCTCGGGGCGGATTAGTTATGAAAGTCGTTGTTGTCGATTACGGGTCGGGAAACTTGCGATCCGTTTCAAAAGCCCTCTCGTTGGCTGTTTTGGATATTAACCGAGAATATGATGTGGTCGTCACCGCTGATCCTGAGATATTGTGCTGCTCAGATTATATTGTTTTGCCGGGAGTTGGCGCCTTTGGAGATTGTTTCCGTGGGCTTTCGGCAATAAACGGGTTGATGGAAGCCCTTAACGATGCTGTTGTCTTTGGCGGAAAGCCCTTTTTGGGTATTTGTGTTGGGATGCAGTTAATGGCCGAACGCAGCACGGAACACGGCGACTTTGTTGGTCTTGGCTGGATTAGCGGTGATGTTCTGCCCATCGACCAGGCTGATAAAAGGCAAAAAATTCCACATATGGGTTGGAACCAATTAATCCCGGGTTCGACAGACCACCCAGTTCTCGATTCTGTAACGAATGGTGACCATGCATATTTTGTCCACAGCTTCGCGATGAAATGCTCTAATCGCAAAAACGTTTTGGCGACAACAGAATATGGCAGCCAGATAGCGGCAATTGTTGGAAGGGATAATTTGATCGGGACTCAGTTTCATCCTGAAAAAAGCCAAGCAACTGGAATTTCGATTTTAAGAAATTTCCTTCAATGGCGCCCATGATCGGGCCGCTTTACAGAGGGCAACAAGATGAGTAAAACCGCTTCAAACCGGACGGTCGCCAAAGCCTATGAGCTTTCCGATGCCGACGTCGCCGATCTGTGTGACGCGGCGGAATCGGCAATTCTCGATGGTGGCGGCTTTGGCTGGCTTAAGCCTCCACCGCGTGCGTTGCTTGAGCGTTATTGGCGGGGGGTTCTTCTCGTGCCGGAGCGAGAGCTTTTTGTCGGCAGTTTCGATGGTCGAATTGTTGGATCCGCCCAGTTGGTAAGACCGCCTAAAAACAACGAAGCGCAACACCGAATCGCAACGATAACAACAAATTTTGTTGCGCCTTGGGCACGCGGGCACGGTCTTGCGCGGGACCTTACGATGGCATGTGAAGGCGCTGCAAAACGGCACGGCGTCCGGTTCATTAATCTCGATGTTCGAGAAACTCAGCAAGCAGCAATTCAGCTTTATGAGTCTTTTGGTTATGAGTGTTGGGGCACAAATCCTAATTACGCGGTTGTTAATGGCAAAAAAATCGCTGGCCACTATTATACGAAAGATCTAAGGAAGAATTCCAAGTTGAAAATTTCTACTAAAACATCTCTGACGAGGAAGGCTTCGGCTAAAAAGGCGCGTAAGAAATGATTTTGTTTCCAGCGATTGACCTTAAAGACGGTTTATGTGTGCGCTTGCTGCGTGGCGATATGGGTCAGGCAACGATTTTTAATCCTGATCCTGTTCAGCAGGCAAAAGAATTCCAAGCGGCGGGGTTTGAGTGGCTTCATTTAGTAGATCTAAATGGGGCGATAGAGGGCAAACCGATGAATGCTGAAATTGTGGGTGAAGTAGTTTCTTCTATTAATATTCCGGTTCAGCTCGGTGGCGGTATTCGGAACAAAGAGATTCTCGATCATTGGATTGATATAGGCGTTAGCCGCATTGTTCTGGGGACGGCGGCGCTATCTAATCCCGATTTTGTTTACAAGGCTTGTGATGACCATCCGGGCAAAATCGTTATTGCGATTGATGCGCGAGATGGCAAGGTTGCAATTGACGGCTGGACTAAAGACTCTGGTGTGCGGGTATTAGATCTTGCTTTGCGATTTGAAAATAGTGGTGCTGCAGCGATCCTTTATACCGATATTAATCGGGATGGCGCGATGGGAGGGGTTAATATCGAGGCCACTGTAGATCTTGCTTTTGCCCTGACAACACCAGTCATAGCTTCCGGCGGGGTTTCTTCTTTAGCAGACCTTAAAGAACTCAAGGAAAATACCGAAGCTGGAATAGAGGGAGTAATTTGTGGGCGCGCGCTCTATGACGGCCGTATTGAGCCGGCAAAGGCAATTGCAACGTTACGGGACACCCAACCTTCGGGTGGTTTCTAATGTTGAAAATGAGAGTTATTCCCTGTCTCGATGTTAAAGAGGGGCGCACTGTAAAGGGCATTAATTTTGTTGATCTCGTAGATGCCGGGGACCCGGTAGAGCAGGCGCGGCTTTATGATAGGGAGGGAGCGGATGAGTTGTGCTTTCTTGATATCACCGCCTCTCATGAAAATCGCGACACACTTTTTGATGTTGTTTCGCGCACATCGGAACAATGCTTTATGCCTCTTACAGTTGGTGGTGGTGTGCGGACGACGGACGATATTCGCAAGCTCTTACTAACCGGGGCGGACAAAGTATCAATTAATTCGGCGGCTGTACGAAGACCCGAATTGGTTAGGGAAGCTGCAGAAAAATTCGGTACGCAATGTATAGTTGTGGCGAT
>CAYZDH010000142.1:0-4298 GCA_964477025.1 uncultured Rhodospirillaceae bacterium
GACGGGTCTAGTCGCAACGTTCTCCAAGTAAGTCCCCAATGCAGATGCGAACCTGTCGCGCGTCCAGTTTTCCCTACGCGGCCAATGACCTGACCTTTCTGTACTTTTTGACCTTTACTTACCATAACTTTACTGAGGTGAATGTATATCGTTCCTACACCTAAACCATGGTTAAGTTGGATTGTCTTACCCGTAAAAAACATGTTTTCGTGGGTAAGAGAGACCACCCCATCTGCGGCGGCCACAACAGGGGTGCCTGATGGTGCAGCGATATCGACACCTAAATGTGGCGCTCTAGGTTCACCGTTTAGTATACGCCGGCTGCCATATACACTAGAAATAATGCCATATACCGGCCAAACGAAACCATCATCGAAATTGGCGTCATAAGTCATGATACCCCGCGCAACATCGATTAGGCCCCGTTCGTGTGCGATGCGTTTATAATCCCGTTTGTCGGGGGTCACCTTGCGTTGCGGCAAGCCTAAAATTTTCTGTTCTTTATAAACCCGCTTCCGAATCTTCAGCGTTCGTTTCTTGATTTCACAATTGCTGTTGCGCGCCACAAGCAACACAGCGGGTTCGGAATCACGCGATAATCCAAAGACAAATCTTCCGTTCGGCAATAAGGGCAAGGGGTTACCATTAAGCGTTACCGAGCTTTCCGGTTCAGCTGTTCCTATTATCAAAGCTCCTTGCGTAAATTGTCCTTTCAGATGTAGCGCAATAGCTTCCACACTAAAAAAAAGCGTGATAGCAAATAAAAATGCTCTAATCATAGGAGGGAACCTTGCGTATCGTCCGTTGAAGACGCACCCTTTTTGATCCTCGTCTTGTCTTTATCTAATTTCTTTGATTTTTTTTTCTTCTCATCTCCGTTGCTCCAAATGGCTCCGCGTTTCCCGTCAGCGAACTCAATTTCAATTCCACCACCGGCAATAGAATTCTCTGCCCGCATTACCGGCTTACCCGCACCGTCGCGCACGAGCGCAAAACCACGATTTAAAACCCCCTTATAAGAAAGACTTTCCAGTAGATGGCTTTGAGCGACAAGCCAGTCTTGACTAGTCTCGAATACTCGTAAGATAGAATTTGGCAACCGAACCCCTGTATCAAGTCCTTCAAACCGGCGTATATTATCTTGAAGCTTCGCCAGAATTGCCAAATCAAGACGTTCGAGGTTTTGGATAAGTCGGTCACTAGTAGTGGCTATGACATCACCGGGATGCCGTAACCGCGCATTAAGCCCGTCAAGGCGTCCGCCGTTTTGGTCAAGACAATTTTTTAATGATAAATCAAGCCTATCTGTTTCGCTATCTAGGCGCTGGACAGCTTCGTCAAGAAGATGGTCTGGTTGCGGTAGACCACGCGACAGCCCCTCAAGTTTTATTTTTTTGTCCTCCCAAAACCGCTCCAGTCCGGCGACTAAACGCCGCTGGTTGTCAAAAATCTGAGCCTCGAGGTCCGCGCGCACCGGAACAGCCATCTCTGCCGCCGCCGTTGGAGTTGGCGCCCTGACATCAGAGGCTAAGTCAATCAACGTCGTATCGGTTTCGTGACCGATGGCGGATATCAATGGGATATCACTCTCTCCGACGGAACGCACGACAACTTCTTCGTTAAATGCCCAGAGATCTTCGAGGCTTCCCCCTCCCCGCGCAACAATTAGTAAATCGGGACGTGGAACCAAACCATCTGAATCACAGGCATTAAAACCTTTAATCGCTGCGGCGACTTGCTCCGCAGCACCATCGCCTTGGACTATCACAGGCCATAACAGAACTCGGCGCGGAAAACGGTCAGATAGCCGATGCAAAATATCACGGATCACCGCGCCGGTAGGAGAGGTAATAACCCCAATAACCTCCGGCAAAAATGGTAATTCTTTCTTACGATCTGTTTCAAAGAATCCTTCCGCTGTTAATTTTTTGCGACGATTTTCTAAAAGTTTAAGAAGGGCTCCTTCGCCCGCAAGCTCAACCGAATCAACAACAATTTGGTATTTGGAGCTTCGTGGATAAGACGAAATTCGGCCTGTACAGATAACCTCCATACCTTCTTCGAGTTTGATGCCAAGCTTACCAACTGAACCGCGCCAGCAGACACCATCCATAGCGGCGTCTTCATCTTTCAACGTGAAGTAAAGATGCCCAGAGCCATGATAGTTCGGTCGCGAAATTTCTCCCCTCACCCTTATGCGGCCAAAAGCTCCTTCAAGCGTGCGTTTAACGGCATTAGAAATTTCGCCAACTGAAAATTCATTAATATTGTGTTCAGGTTCTACTGAAACTGCAGGCCCAGGATCGAGCGGCAATGTGGTTTCGATGTTGTTGTCAGTCATATCGACTCACATTCTATGCTAAACTCGGGCGGACAGACCAGCAGCGTTATGGGCGCAAATATAATTAAGGAGAGTTTAGAGGTGAAGGTTTTAGTCGTAGGCGGTGGTGGGCGAGAACATGCGCTATGTTGGGCAATCGCCGGCTCCCCACTGGTTACCGCACTTTATTGTGCCCCAGGAAATGCAGGAATTTCTCAAGAAGCAGAGTGTGTCCAAATCGCTGCTGAGGATGTAGATGGCTTAATTCGATTCGTACAAGACAACCAAATCGACTTTGTAGTCATCGGTCCAGAAGCGCCCCTAGTTGCCGGCCTTTCCGATAAGCTTGCTGAAATCAATGTCAAATCATTTGGGCCCAGCGCCGACGCCGCAGTGATGGAAGGCTCAAAGGGTTTCATGAAAGATTTCTGCGCGCGCCACGATATTCCAACCGCTGCCTATGGGCGTTTCACCAATAGCGAGTTGGCCAAGGAGTTTATCGCCGAAAACGGTGTGCCGATTGTTGTAAAGGCTGATGGATTAGCCGCGGGGAAAGGCGTGATAATCGCGGAGACAATTGAACAAGCAGATGCAGCCGTTGACGATATGTTAGAAGGTGGCGCCTTTGGTGCGGCAGGGGCAGAGCTAGTAATCGAAGAATTCCTCGGTGGAGAGGAAGCCAGTTTTTTTGTCCTATGCGACGGTGAAATTGCTCTCCCTTTAGCTTCAGCGCAAGATCACAAGCGTGTCGGCGATGGCGATACGGGACCCAACACCGGTGGTATGGGTGCATACTCCCCGGCCCCCATTATAACTCAGTCAATGACCGAAAAAATCATGGAGCGTATTATCCAGCCGACTATGTTAGGCATGAAATTAGAAGGCAGGCCATATAAAGGCGTTCTATATGCTGGGTTAATGATCGAAAATGATCAGCCTAAGCTTCTAGAATATAACGTCCGATTTGGTGACCCCGAATGCCAAGTGCTCATGATGCGTCTCATGTCAGACCTATTACCCGCGCTGATAGCTTCATCCGACGGTGTATTAAAAGACTTTGATTTGCGCTGGTATAAAGAAACCGCGTTAACAGTGGTCATGGCTGCCAACGGCTATCCGGGAAGCTATGCCAAAGGAAGTATCATTAAAGGATTAGACGATGCGAACAATCTCCAGGACTTAAAGGTATTTCATGCAGGGACTTCGATTGGTGAGAATGGCGAAACAGTTGCAACTGGGGGCCGGGTTTTAGCCGTCACATCACTTGGAGAGAACGCCGCCGATGCACAAAACAATGCTTATAAGGGCATTAACATGATCGACTGGCCAGGCGGATTTTGCCGCCATGATATCGGATGGCGGGCCGTGAAAAGAGAAAAATCTTGATAAAATTACCTATAGAATCCGCTGAAAAAAACATTTTCTCAATAAAGTCATTTTTTATAAAATGACCTTTTTGTTCGTCTTCAGTTTGGTCTTATTTCCGAATTAATTCGACGCCAATTCATCGGTAGCCTTGAGGTTTTAGGATATATTTTTATTCGGCCTAACGCTGGTTTCAGGGTTGAGGGGACACATCCAATCCCGCAAACTCTTTCTATAAACAGTTATGTGATTGGATTTATTAGCATGGAAATTCGGATAGACGGCAAGGCTGCATTAATCACTGGCGGGAGTCAGGGGCTTGGTAAAGGTATGGCTCTAAGATTTGCAGAGGCAGGGGCTGATATCGCAGTCATTGCCAGAGGACAAGAAATGCTTGATAAGGCGAAGAGAGAGATTGAAGTCGCCGGAGATGGAAAAGTTGTGACTATCACATGCGACTTGATGGACCAAGAGGCAACAACTGACGCCTTTAGAAAGGCTGAGGCCGCGTTGGGTAAAATCGATATTTTGGTCAACAATGCAGGCACCTCAAAAGCTGGACCATTTCTCAATATTACTGACAAGGAATGGCATGATGACTTTGAACTGAAGT
>CAYZDH010000142.1:4308-6953 GCA_964477025.1 uncultured Rhodospirillaceae bacterium
GATGTTTTTTGCCGCTATCCGCCTCTGCCGTCTTTCACTTCCCGCTATGCATTCGCGAAAATGGGGACGTATCATCAATGTACTAAATATTGGGTCCAAGGCTCCCAGTGCTAATGGCGCGCCTACTGCAGTTGCTAGGGCAGCAGGGTTATCACTGACTAAAGTACTTGCGAATACTGGAGCACCCGACAATGTCCTTGTGAATGCTCTACTGGTTGGGTTTATCAAATCCGGCCAATGGGAACGCCTTTATAACGATAAGCAGCCAAATCAGTCGTATGAAGACTTCCTGCAAGAAATGGTGGACGTCCGAAATATTCCGTTGGGACGAATTGGAGAGGCTGAGGAATTTGCCAATACAGCGCTATTTCTTGCGTCAGAGGCAGGCGGATACATCACGGGCGCGGCAATAAACGTTGACGGTGGAAAATCGCCGGTTGTTTAATTATCATAAAATTTCTCAGGATTTACAAACTCGTTCTCCTCAAGCCCGCGGAGTGCGGCCTGTGCCATAGCAACTCGGGTTTCTTCGGTACTTGCACCAATATGTGGCGTTGAAAGAAAATTCGGCAAATTGAGTAGCCGATCATTCTCCGCCGGCTCTACAGCAAAAACATCAAAACAGGCTGCGCGTAACGCTCCAGTTTCAAGCCGGTCAGCGAGCGCCTCTTCGTCGACAATTTCACCGCGACACGTATTTACTAGAACGGCTTCGGGACGCATGCTTTCCAGCACTGTCCGTGCATATAGACCTCGGGTGGATTGGGTTTTTGGTAAATGGAGTGTGAGGACCTCAGATTGATGCAATAACTCCTCAAATGATACAGGCGTTATTTTATTTTCAATATAAAACTCTGAGTAATCCTTTAAGTCGCAAGAAAGGATTTTGCAATTAAATGGTTTAAGCAACCGGACAACCTCTTTACCAATATTACCGCAACCATGAATGCCAACCGTGCGGCCGGTCAGAAGTTCTCCATTTCGGTATCGTGGTCGTTCCCCTGCCCTCATTGCCTGATTGAGGGGCGTAACCCAGCGCAGAGCATTGACCATAAAGCTCAGCGCTAATTCAGCAACGGACAACTTGTTGACACCAAATGTGTAGCCAAATCGTATACCGTGGCGTTTCAAGGCATCAAAATCTATCGTCTCACACCCTGCGCCAAACTTAGAAATTATTTTCAGTTCTGGTAAGGCATTAAGCACCCGATCTGTGAGAGGTTCAAAACCGACAATAGCAGCATCACATCCTGATAAATACTCTATCAAACGGTCTTCATCAGTAATTCTTTCATCATCTACTAACCGGGCATCAGGATATGCATCAGTGAGGATTTTTCTCATTACAGGATGCGTACAGGGGGTAGTGGCGGAAACGCCAAGTTGCTTAATCATACAAAATTCCTTAAACGCAATAATTAAATATCCGATAGAGATTATGCCGCCAAACGCACTGTATCAACAGGTTGAACTACTCTCATCATTGACAGGCTTTTCCGTCCGACTATAGTTCGCGACGATTTTCAAACAAAGCATGTGCTATAGAAGATGTCGTCCCTAGAACAATTTAAAGATTTTAACATCGCCTATCAGGGCATGTTTTACCCGATGGAAACGGACCATATGGGCCATGCAAATGTTCGTTATTACAGCCGGGCTTTCAACGAAGCAGCCTATTTCACTTTTACGACAGCTGGAATAACACCAGGATATATGAGGACGAATGACCGTGGTATGGCTGCCGTAACAGAAAATTTTGAATACAAGCGTGAGATCATGCCCGGTGATCTAATTCAGATTCGAACGTGTTTCATCAATTTTACGCCCAAAAGCCTGCATGTCTGGGGTGTGATGATCGATGCATGTACTGACGAAATTTGTGCAATTAACGATCAGGTATGCGTGTCACTGGATACCATCGCGCGAGAATCGACACCTTGGCCCAAAGAAATCTTCGAGAAAGGTAAAACTCTAGTGAAAGAGAGGCCCAACCTCTAACTGAGTTTGAAGCGGATTTTTATTCTTTAATACTGGCTTCAGAATTTTCTTTCTGATTAGCTAAGTAATCTTTAGCGACCCAAGCGAGGCCTAAAGCTAAACCGACCCCATTAATCAACAGGCCATTTTCTATCGCATCTCCAGGGATCAACAGAAGTATCCCCGCAACGAATAGAATAGCTCTGCCTGCCGAGCTTTGCGGGCCAAACATAAAGCCAATTAGCCCACACGAGCCCAGCCACACGCCGACAAAAGCTGTAATAGCTCCTGTAGCGATAGCGAAGGTGCTTCCCTGCCAAAGTAACGCCGGGGACAGGACAAAGATAAATGGCACGACGTAAGCGATCCAACCAAGTCGCACTGCTGTAACCCCAGTCGCCATCGGTTTTGCCCCCGATAATGTCGCAGCAGCAAAGGCCGCTATAGCCACCGGCGGTGTAATCATGGACATAAGACCGAAATAAAGTACGAACATATGTGCTGAAATTGGATGAATACCAAGTTTTACCAAAGATGGTGCAGTCATGGTGGCGAGCAATAGATAAATCGCCGAGGTTGGCATACCCATCCACAGCAAGATTGAAACAACCGCGGTCAAAAGTAATAATAGGATTATGCTATCTTCCCCGACCGATGCCAGCAGTAAT
>CAYZDH010000143.1:0-2481 GCA_964477025.1 uncultured Rhodospirillaceae bacterium
TGCAGTCACGGTCGGGCAGAGGTGCTTTACGCTTTCGTAAACCGTACTTTCAAGACTAAGTGCTCCAGCAAGATTATGTTCCTGGTGAGCTGGGTCGAGATCGTGATATATAGCATCATTGCGCATAGTAATCGCTGTGACATTCATCATGCCAACGGGGTCTTTGGCTGGCCCGTAATAACCTGTAAATTCAGCAAATGGTCCGTCTTTAGTTTGATTAGAAGGGTCGAGATATCCCTCAATTGCAATCTCTGCAAAGGCAGGGACGGGAATATCAACTGTCTCACCATCGACAACCTCGAGAGATTCTCCAAGCAAACCTCCCATAACCTCCAGTTCACTCAGATCCATCGGTCCTTCGCACAAAGTACCAATAAGAGCTGCCGGATGATGGCCAATGAATAGAACCGCCTCCATACGCTTATTAAGCTCTATATAGCGCCGATAAATATAGGCAGCATGATGTGCAGGGTTAAACATACAGCCGAGCAAATTTTTCCCCTGTAGCTCGTGCCGATACATACCTGCGTTCAGGATGCCGCTATCGGGGTCTCTCAACACCAACACGCCAACAGTAATGTATTTACCTGAATCTTTTTCTGCGTGGTGCACGATCGGCAATTTGGACAGGTCGACATCATCGCCTAAGAGCACCCGCTGTTTTACTGGTGCATTTGCAGGGCTGATTGTTTTAGTGGGGAGCGGGTTGGCTTCGCGGTCAATAAACCTCTGCAGGATAGCGCTTTTTGGTTCATCCGGATCAACACCCAACGCTAGCCCTAGTAAATCGTAATTCCCAAAAAGATTGGTCAACAGGGGAAGTTCTGACCCGTTAACATTTTCGCACCGGATAACTGGATACCGCCCTTCCGCTGCCAATTTTTGCTGTATGACACAGGGTTCAAATATAGGATCCACTGCCTTGGAAACATTAGCATAAAAGGCCGAACCCAACTGGCGGGCTTCCCCGATAAAAGATCTTAGGTCTTTGTTCATCGCAATATTCCCGACACTGAAATTTGAACTCTTAGAAATAACATACCATATCGCTTATTTTAATACATTTCTGGAGACGCTTTAGGGCTACGTAAGCTATGCGCGATACCGCGCTAAACCAGGCATTGCCGTGATGAAGAATAAGATCATCGAAAAGACAACGATGGAAGGACCTGCAGGTGTATCGATAGTCGCAGAAGCAGTCAGACCTCCAATCACTGATAAACAGCCCACGAGAGCAGCGTAGACCGCCATTTGTTCAGGTGTGCGAGAAAATCGCCGGGCTGTCGCCGGTGGTATAATTAACATCGAGATGATAAGCATGATGCCAACAATTTTCATTGCTACAGCAATCACAAATGCGATCATTAACATAAAAATCAAACGTATCGAATTGACCTGTATACCTTCAACAAGTGCTAACTCTTCATCTACCGACATAGATAACAAACCCCGCCAAATGAATGCTAATAACGCCAGACAAACAACCCCACCTCCATAAATCGATATCAAATCACCTTCAGACACTGCCAGAATATCGCCAAACAAATAACTCATTATGTCAATTCGAAAGCTTTCTATAAAAGCAATCAAGACGAGCCCTATTGCCAGCATACCATGCGCTAAAATCCCTAAAATTGTATCCGAAGCAAATCGAGTATCGCGTTCCATCGAGAAAACAGCAACGGCAACCACCATGCAGGCCACCACCACCCCGACTAGAGGATTGAAGCCGAATAAAATACCCAGCGCGACACCTAACAATGCGGTATGGGAGAGAGTGGCACCAAAATATGACATCCTGCGCCACACCAAAAAACATCCCAATGGCCCCGCGACCATTGATACCCCGATACCAGCAGCCAATGCTAAGACAAGAAAATCATCCATTGGTATGTTCTGTGGTTAAATCAACCGTGGCGCCCGTTAGATCGTGTTGATGGTCGTGCTGATGCGTATATACCGCCATTGCCGAGGCTGTAGCTTCTGACCCAAATAGGGTTAAATAAGATGGATCGCGGGTAACCATCTCAGGTTTTCCTTCGCAACAGACGTGTTGATTTAGGCAAAGTACGCGATCTGTTGCAGCCATCACGAGGTGCAGATTGTGAGAAACAAGTAAAATACCGCAATGGCGACGGTCTCGAATTGTGCGGACAATCTCGTAGAGTTCTGCCTGACCACTGAAATCGCCGCCTGCAGTAGGCTCGTCTAAAACCAATAAATCTGGATCACGTAACAATGCTCTTGCCAATAATACGCGACGCATCTCACCCCCCGAGAGCCCCTGCATTGGCGTATTGAGCACTGTGGCCACTCCGACTTCCTCCAAGGCTGCTTTGATTTTATTTTTAGATTCGGGAGCACCGAGGAGCAGAAAACGGCGTACGTTGAGGGGGAATGTCTGATCTATTTCAAGAAATTGCGGTACATACCCGACTGTCAAGCCGGGTTTACGCTCGATGCTGCCAGTATCGCATTCGG
>CAYZDH010000143.1:2540-6939 GCA_964477025.1 uncultured Rhodospirillaceae bacterium
CACGAATTAATGTCGACTTCCCGTCCCCATTAGGCCCAACCAAAGTAACAATTTCGCCGGCGTTGACGGCAAGGCTAACCCTATCAATGATTGGTTTCCCGCCCTTGGTGACCGTTAAGTCCATCCCCCGGATTAAAAGTTGTTTTGCCACTCTATCAACCATTTTTTATCTCACCAGAACAGGCGGAGCATCGGCCAACAACCTCAACGGTTTGCTGTTCGGCTTCAAAACCCAGTGCATCAGCTCTGCGGAATACCGCGCGAGCAATAGCAATATCGTCGAGCTCGGCGACAGATTTGCAATCGCGGCAAATTAAAAACTGTCCGCCATGACGCCGCGCAGGATCTCCACATCCAACGTAGGCGTTGAGAGATTCGATTCGATGTATCAAACCATGTTCAATAAAAAAATCGAGGGCTCTATAAACAGTTGGCGGCTCAGCGTTTCCTCGACTAACTCGCAGCTTATCAAGTAACTCGTACGCGCCAATGGGGCCGTGGCTCGACCAGACTAGTTCTAACACTTGACGTCGTAACGGGGTAAAACTGAGCCCGTGCTTCTTGCAGTAGGTTTCAGCGGCGGCAATGGCTTCCGAAATACATTGACCATGATCATGTCGGTCGGGCTGAAAGGGGATAATAACTTTATCATCCTTCTTCAATCTTCCCATCAACTCCTCCAATTTTTTATAAGTTATAATATATCATATAACCCTTCGATCGATGCAAGTTATGTTATCGAAACGACTTTCTTGTAGTCATCATTTTATTTTGATATTGCAAAAGTCATGGAACATTTTGACACCCTCCGGAAAGTTATCGCCGAATTCTTTGGTACGGCCTTCCTTCTAGCCGCCGTAATTGGATCTGGAATTATGGGGGAAAACCTATCTCCATCAAATCCTGGCGTTGCCCTCCTTGCTAATACAGCGGCAACAGGCGCTATTCTTGCGGTTTTAATCCTAATCTTTAGTCCAATATCAGGTGCTCACTTTAACCCGGCCGTTACCCTCGCCTTTTTGATCCGGCGTGAAATTAGGCCAGGATTAGCGATTATCTTTATTAGCACCCAAATTTCTGCCGCTATCTTTGGCGCCGTAGTCGCTCATTTCATGTTTAATGCACCACTCCTTGAGGCCTCAACTCATATTCGTACGGGGCCGGAACAGTGGGTTGCGGAGGTTGTTGCCACGTTCGGATTGTTGGCCACTATTTTTGGGTGTATCCGTTTCCGCGTCTCAGCGGTTCCATACGCAGTTGGTCTATACATCTCAGCCGCCTACTGGTTCACCTCGTCAACGTCCTTCGCCAACCCAGCTGTCACTATTGCTCGCAGTTTAACAAATACATTTTCTGGTATTCGTCCCGAAGACATGCCAGGCTTTGTTGCCTCTCAGCTTATTGGGGCAGTCCTGGCCACTATTGTTTTTGGCTGGTTACTTAGTCCAAAAAATCGAAATTAAAATGCATTAATTTGATCTAGGAAAACGGAAAACACTAGCAATCGCCAAGGGCAGGTCATGCGCTTTTTTCTATCGTTTGTGGTTGTATGCCTCACAACTTTGCCAACATTAATTGCCGAGGCAAATGAAAGGCGTCAAGTCTACTTTCATAGCTTTGATGTTGATCAGACCCCAATCCGTGGTGAGTTATTTAAGCCAAATCGAGTAGGTCCCTATAGTGCAATAATTATGATGCATGGGTGTTCCGGGCTTTACAAAAAATCTGGAGAAATAAAGACCAATTCCGCAGCCTGGATAAGTCGATTTGTAAAATGGGGCCACGTTGTCTTAGCGGTGGACGGGTTTACCCCTCGTGGTTTCCGTTCGATGTGCGGCAAACAAAAACGCCCATTACATGCGCTCGATGACCGGCCCTTTGATGCTTATGGCGGGCTGGCTTGGCTAAAAAATCAACCTTTCATCAAAAAAGATCAAATTATATTGATAGGATGGTCGAATGGGGCTATGGCAGCCTTGTCAGGATTACGCGAAAATAAGGCTGAATATTTCGGCGAAGGGCACCGATTTAAGGCTGTCGCTGCATTTTACCCCGGCTGCATCACTCTCCGCCGAAGAGTTAACAATCGTTTAAAACCTTACGCTCCGGTGTTGGTCTTTGTTGGTTTGGCAGATAATTGGACATGGCCTAAACCTTGTATAAAACTAATCCGCCAAGCGGCAGAAGACGGGTTTGTGGCCCGATATGTCGCCTATAAAAATGCCTATCACGCTTTTGACCACCCTAACTTGCCAACGAGAACGAGAATCAGCCGTAATTCAAAATGGAAAAAAATAGAACGCAAAGTAACTATCGGCTCAAATCAAACAGCACGCGCGGATGCCATCGAAACACTGCACCACTGGCTCAAAGAACGGTTCGATGAATAGACAAAACATAGCGTAATTTATTCATATGGAGGGCGGTGGTTTTGCAGCAAATTTTGAGTTGGCGAGACAAAGACGACCCTGTTCATCCTGCCATAATTCTCCAGCTTCGTGCAGCTTACCCAGTGAACGAGCCAACGCTTTAAAGCCTTCTTTTTCGAAGGTTTCCGACAAGGCAGCAAAATAAACTGGTTCTTTTTTAAGCGTCAATTTTACTCTGGAAGCCAGATCATCAACATCGATATCTACCGTTTCACCGGACGCTTCTTCCCTAGAGCCTATGTAGTCAGAAAGATCGAGGCTTTCGGCATAGGCATATTTGATCCGCTCGAAACGCTCGCGGGGCAGATCATCAGGGATTGTCGCGTCGATACCGCATTTTGTCGTAATCGGCGTTACGCCCGGCGTAATTCTTAGACTAGGGTCGAGTGGTTTTGCGCGAACGTCTGGAATTGTAATAATATCTCGATCTGCTTGGACCCGAGTAGCCAAAGCCCACTCGACATCATCGCCGTTAAAGACATCAATATCCTCATTTACAACGACGACGTGTTTAATATCTGACGAAATTAAAGCCGCCATGATAGCGTGTTTTGCTTCGCCTGGTCGCTTGCGGATCGATACCACCGCATGGAAATAACAAGATCCTCCAGGAGTGATATTCACATCAACTAAATCAAGATTAGCGAGCATAAAGGCGCGTCGCACTGCGGCTTCGCGGTTGGCCGCACCGGGTAATATAACTTCCCACGGCATATGAAGGGCATAATACAGTGGGTCTTTGCGGGTTGAAATTGATTTGATGCGCACATGTGGGTTCCAGTGCAGACCACCCATCAACCTAGTAAATTCGCCGAAACGGCCTTCTGGCTTCGTCCAACCTATGGGTAGAATTTCCCCCTCAAGGACAATCTCTGCATCAGCGATAAAGGGCACATCACTGGTCCGTCCTGGCATTAGGCGCACGGCTTCACCCGCCATACCCCCAGCAATAGACAACTCGTTCAACCCCAAGGGGGCCCTATATGTTGCCGCAATATTTACCGCCATATGTGTTCCAAGGTTGATAGTTATGGGGAGTACTTCGTCCTTTTGAAAGGCTGCTAGAGCGAGTCTTTGAAGATCATTGGGCGTAACAATATCGATACCGGTTAGATTTTTTTCTCTAACAAGGAACCTGTAGATCCCGGCGTTCAGAGAGCCATCTTCAGTTTTCGCGATTGTTACGCCAGCCGTTATCATTGGCCCACCATCGTGGATGGAAAATAACGGTACTGGCAATTCAAACAAATCAACATCCTCACCCGTCAAGATAATTTCCTGCACCGGCCCGTCATTAACCATTGCAGGGGGTATCGGATTGCTAAGCCCCTCATCAATACGCTTGTATACTTCACCGTAGGGGCAATCGAAGGCCGCACCGATGCGTTCCCGACCATTCGAGATCCCAGATACGACCGGCATCGCGTAATCATTTACATTGTGGAAGACGAGAGCCTTATCAGATTTGGCAACGAGCGCGGCAATGTGCCGGATATCAACTGAATTGTAGATATCTTCAACATGACCTTGCTTACGCAATTTATCGACCATTTCGCGGAAGTTATATTGCATCCAGTACTCCTAATTTTTTCAAATGCCAGCATATCCGCCCTTCCGATAATCGTGCAAACTGATCGGGCTTAAAATTTTGCGAAGAAATAGAAAATGACTGGCCGTAAGACTGATGCTATCGACTTACTTGATCATGCTGCGGTAATGGTGCGGGACCTCCATTCGTCAGCAATGGCATATAAACGACTGGGTTTTTGTCTCACGCCAATTTCGCAACATTCGGGTTCGCTAAAGGCAGGTGGCGAAGTTGTGCAATGGGGATGCGCCAATTACTGCATTATGCTTCAGAAAGGATACCTTGAACTGATGGGGGTCATAGACACTAACCTTTATGATAACAAACTTCCCGAATTCATTAAACGTTATGAGGGTATCCATATTTTGGCATTAGGCTGCAT
>CAYZDH010000144.1:0-6918 GCA_964477025.1 uncultured Rhodospirillaceae bacterium
CCGCCCTCTGCCATAGCGCGTGCCACTTCTTCGCTAACAGCGCCGTATGTCTCTATGAGTTTTTCTGGGACACCAACCAGTTGGTTTTTAGCTTCATTGCTATAGGTAATGAAACCCCGGTCAACTACATTTGAAGCGCCTGATACGGCTGTTAGCGCGGCCGAAATTAGTCCTCCAGTGCAAGATTCAATAGTTGCAAGTTTACAATTTTTGGACAGGCAAAGTTGAATGACTTCTGATGCGCGCTCGAGGATATCTGGATGTAACATTAAATTTTACTTCATTAGGACTAATAAAAAAGAAAAAATTGCTGCGGTGTACCCGGCCGCTAAAATATCATCAAACATTATCCCAAAGCCATTCCTAATGGTTTTGTCGGCCCATGATATTGGCCAGGGTTTGTATATGTCAAAAATTCTAAAAAGTAAGAAAGCTATAAAAAAGTAACCCCAATCTAAGGGGACTATTGAAAGAATAAATAATTGTCCAACCAATTCATCTATAACGATATAACTGGGGTCTTCATCTTCGCTTCGTTTTTGATGAATAGCGCTCGCTAACATTCCCGCCAAAAATAAAACGAAAGCGACAATAAGCAAAATGTGTGGGGTCCACTGGGAAAGCAACAACCAGGCTAACGGGAGTGCTAACAGGGAACCCCAAGTGCCTGGCGCGAAGGGTAAATAACCCACGCCAAAACAAGTTGAAATTAGCGACGCAGGATGAAAAAAGGGAAGCCCTTCACGAGGGTAGGTTGTGGACATTCATTTAATCTTTTGAAGCCGGTAATAAAATTGACGTAATCGCTTGCGCAACAATCCCTTCCCCACGTCCTGTAAAACCTAGTTGCTCGGTCGTTGTACCTTTGACACTTACACTTGAAGTAGGAATTTCTATAATTTCACTAATTCTTTTCCGCATGGCCTCCCGGTGAGCGCTGATTTTAGGGCTCTCGCAGATTATGGTTATGTCTACATTGAGAATTTTTCCTTTAAGATCCCTCACCAGCTTTGTCGCATATTTTAGGAATTGATCGGAGGCGGCATCTCGCCACCTTTCATCAGTTGGAGGAAAATGGCTTCCAATGTCCCCAGCAGCAATTGCGCCCAAAATTGCATCTGTTAAGGCATGCATTGGTACGTCTGCATCTGAGTGGCCTTCTAACCCACACTCGTGACCAATTTTTATTCCGCACAAGATGACGTGGTTACCGGGTCCAAATCGATGGACGTCAAAGCCGGTACCGACGCGGGTTACAGAATCAGAAAAATTCAGCATCTTAATCGCCTGTTGGATGTCTTCTTGGGTTGTTATTTTAATATTCTCATTATGCCCATCAACTACTGTTACCGGGACCCCAGCCATTTCAACAACGGCTGCATCGTCCGTCATTTCTTCTTGGGCCGTTTTGCGATGCGCGCTGAGTATAGCCTTGTAATGGAAGCCCTGAGGAGTTTGGGTTCTCCAAAGTTTATTACGATCTAATGTTTTTTTTATCGTTTTATAGTCATCTTCTAATTCTTTGATTGTGTCCAACAATGGTAAGACGGGGACGACCGCAGGATTTTTATTAAGGCCGTTCAATGCACGGGTGATTAAGCTTTTATTTGGAAATGGGCGAGCGGCATCGTGGATCAGGACCCATTTGGGTTTTATATCCTTTAAGCTCTCAAGTCCCAAGCGAACAGAATCTTGTCGGGTTTTCCCTCCATCTGCAGGTTCAAGAATTGAAATCCCAATTATTGATTCTTCGTATAAATATTTATCCTGAGGACGGCGTACGACACGGATTTTATCAATTCCAGGGTGTTCTAAGAAGGCATCAATAGCGTGTCGAATTATCGTTTTTTCACCAAGCTTGAAATACTGTTTTGGTATTTTGCTATCAAAACGGGTACCACTTCCACCCGAGAGAATTAGGACTACACACCCTGTCATTAACGCCTCGCTTTAGCTGCATTAAGGGCTTATAGCATCAAAAGCCATTTAAATGGTAAGGTAGTGTTATCGTTTAATATGCCATGATGGCAAGTTTTATAAGAAATTTTCTCCAATTTTAGATATGTTGTTTATAGTCGAGTAGAAAACATGACTTCGTATTTATCTTTCTCTGCCTTGACTGCATTACTGCCGTTAATGTTTTACGTCTTCCGGTTTCCAAATGGTCGACGTTTTCTTTTCTGGTGCTTTTTAGCTGTTGCAATTTCCGGCTCAGGGTCGTGGACCATCGTTATGTTTGCAGAGGGATGGAAGACGGGGTTTGCACCGGCACTCTGGGTAACGATTACTGCGACATTATTAATTTATCTACCTATAGCCGCAATTTATAATGAGGGATACAAATTAGCCGCTGGTTTACTTCCTTATTTGCTATTACTGGGAATCTTATCGTTCATTTGGGAGGGTCAGTTGGAAGGGAGGATTTTAACAAATGCGTCTCAGCTTTGGGTTATGTCGCATATCATATTTTCGCTGACGACTTATGGACTTTTGACTTTAGCCGCTATAGCTGGTTTTTCCGCCTTTGTTCAAGAGCGGAGTCTAAAGACAAAAAAATATACTTTTCTTAATGTTGCATTCCCCACGCTAGCTTCATCTGAGGATCTCGAGTCCCGTTTATTGGAATTGAGTGCGGTAGTTTTAACAATTGGACTAATAACCGGGATAACCGTGCATTTTATGCAAACAGGTAGTTTTTTTCATTTAACTCATAAAACTTTATTATCAGTAGGAACCTTCGGAATTATTCTAACCTTATTGGTCGCACGAAAAATCATTGGACTAAGAGGAATTAAGGCCGCAAGGTGGGCTTTGTTAGCATATCTGACGCTTACGTTGGCCTATCCTGGTGTAAAATTTGTAACTGATATTTTGTTAGTCTAGGGTCTCCCGAATTTCGTTGCAAACCAGGAATGGTTTACAGTAAGTTCGCCTAATAATTAGGCAATCAGTTCTGGGTGCTTACGAAGTGACCATAAAAATAGATTCGTTAATTTTAACTGCACCCGTCGTTCTGGCACCGATGTCTGGAGTTACAGATCTTCCATTTCGGCGGCTGGTAAAAAAACTTGGTGCTGGTCTTGTGGTTTCAGAGATGATCGCCAGTCAGGCCATGATCCGACAAAATAAGAAGTCCATGAAAATGGCCACTAACTGTGCGGAAGAATTTCCAATGTCCGTTCAACTTGCTGGATGTGATCCAAAAATTATGGCGGAAGCAGCTCAATTAAATGAAGACCGCGGCGCTGCGATAATTGATATAAACATGGGATGCCCCGTCAAAAAGGTCGTCAATGGACAGGCCGGATCTGCATTAATGCGGGAGGAAGCAAAAGCCGCAAAAATTATGGAAGCTGTCGTCAGTGCCGTTAGGTTGCCAGTTACGCTTAAAATGCGAACAGGTTGGGATGACGACACTAGAAATGCCCCGTTTCTCGCTAAGGTAGCCGAAGAAGTCGGAATTAAAATGATTTCGGTCCACGGAAGGACCCGATGTCAATTTTATAATGGGTCTGCTGACTGGTCATTCATTCAAAAGGTTAAAGAGTCTGTTTCTATTCCGGTTATAGCTAACGGAGATGTAACGACGCTTGAAGATGTTAAGAAAATTTTATCCAAATCTGGCGCTGATGGCGTGATGATTGGCCGTGGAACTTATGGGAAACCATGGTTCCTTGCACAAGTTATTGAATTTTTGAAGTCAGGGAAACGTATTCCAGAGCCAACCCTAGAAGAGCAATATAAAGTTGTTCGTGAGCATTATCTTGAAATGTTGCACCATTACGGTGCTTATACGGGGATGCGTATCGCAAGAAAACATGTCAGTTGGTACACAAAAGGTCTCCCGAAATCGGCAGAATTTCGATCAAAAATTAATATGATTCCTGAGGCTGAGAATGCTTTGAAGGCAATTGAAACATACTATGAGGCTGTTTTGTCACGTTCGGCAGCATAGATATGTCAGCCGTAGTTCAAATTTCTCAAAGTATTATCCCTTCAAAAGAACTATCTGTTCTGGGTTCTTTGCCATTCCCGATTTTAGTTTTAGAACAGGAAAATAAAATAATTTATGTGAACTCTGCGACGGAGCAGTTTTTAAAACAAGGAAAATCATTTTTGGAGGAGGTCCTCCTCGAGGAAATATTTCCAAAACATAGTCCAGTATTTTCTTTAGTACAGCAGGTTAGGTCAGAAGGTATCAGTGTTTTTGAACACGATATTATTCTTTCTGATACGCGAGGTGGTAGTTGGCCTGTAAGTATCCAAGCGTCTCCCTTAGTTGAGGATGCAGATAAAGTCGTTATTTCATTCCATTCTCACGACAAGGCTCGAAGTATGGAAAGGCAACTTGTACACCGTAGTTCAGCTCGTTCTGTAACTGCTATGGCATCATTATTAGCGCATGAAGTGAAAAACCCATTATCCGGTATTAGAGGCGCAGCGCAGTTATTGGAGCGGGCAGTTGACCCCGAAGACCAATCTCTGGCGCTGTTGATTAAGGAAGAAGCGGATCGAATATGTAAACTAGTCGATCAGATGGGGGTATTTGGGGAGGATGGCCCTCCAGAACGGGCAGAGGTCAATATCCATGAGGTTTTGGATCGGGTTCATAAATTAACCATTGCAGAATATTCGGAGACAGTAAAATTTATTACTGATTATGATCCATCTCTACCATCTATTTTGGCTAATAAAGATCAACTCATTCAGGTATTTTTAAACCTCGTTAAAAATGCCGTAGAGGCTTTGTCGGGTTGCGAAGGTGAGATCCGATTAAGTACTGGATTTCGTCGAGGGCTTCGTCTAACAGGGCCCGGAAGCACCGAGCGAGCACACTTGCCCTTGATGATATCAGTTGCGGATAATGGAAGCGGTATAGCACCAGATATTTTACAGAATATATTCGACCCATTTGTGTCGACAAAGGCCGGTAGTTCGGGGTTGGGCCTCGCACTGGTAGCTAAACTAGTTCATGATCACGGGGGTATTATAGAGTTTGCGACTGATAAGGAAGGAACATGTTTCCGGCTTTATTTTCCGATGTTTGAATTGGTTCGTCCAGTAAAGGACGAAAATGACTAGTAAGGCGACAATATTAATTGCTGAAGATGATCGTTCGATCAGGGTGGTGCTTGAACAGGCGTTTTCGCGAGCTGGATATTTAGTCCGAGCGACGGAAAGTGGAAAAGTTTTATGGGATTGGATTGAAGCGGGAGAGGGTGATCTTGTTATCACAGACGTCCTGATGCCGGATTCAAATGGTTTAGATTTGATTCCCCGTATAAAGAAAAAGAGACCAGGCCTTAAGATCATAGTCATGAGCGCCCAGAATACGTTGTTGACTGCTATAAAGGCGGCAGAGCGTGGCGCATTTGAGTACCTCCCAAAGCCCTTCGACCTTGATGAGTTAACCTCAATTGTTGATCGGGCAATTAAAGAACCCAAGCAGGAAAAGATAGATTCTGAAAAATTAAATTTTCCTTCTGATGAGAAACTTCCTTTGATTGGACGATCTCCTGCGATGCAGGATATTTATAGAACAGTTGCGCGTCTGACTACGTCAGACCTTACGGTAATGATTACCGGGGAGTCTGGTACTGGGAAGGAACTAGTTGCTCGTGCGCTTCATGAATATGGAAAAAGGAAGGATGGAGCTTTTATTGCATTGAACATGGCAGCCATCCCTAGGGAATTAATTGAGAGTGAGTTGTTTGGACATGAGAAGGGCGCTTTTACAGGAGCTGTAACTGCCGGCATGGGGAGGTTTAAGCAGGCGCAGCATGGAACGCTTTTTTTAGATGAAATCGGGGATATGCCCCTTGATGCTCAGACTCGGTTGTTGCGCGTCCTGCAAGAAGGAGAATTCACCTCCGTCGGTGGAAGGAAAGCTGTAAAAGCAGATGTGCGTATCATTGCTGCTACTCATCGTGATTTGAAAAGTTTGATTGAGAAAGGGCAGTTTCGTGAGGACCTTTACTACAGACTTAATGTCGTACCTTTGCGTTTGCCCCCTCTTCGGGAACGTAAGGAAGATATTCGAGATTTGGTTTTGCACTTTCTTGAAAGTATCCAAAGAGAAGAAGGATCTATTAAGGCTATAGATCTCGGGGGAATGCAACTGCTCCAAAATCATGATTGGCCGGGAAATGTCCGAGAGCTTGAAAATCTAGTGCATCGCGTGGGGGCCTTATACACAGACGACGTGATTACTAGCAATATAATCGGAGTGGAACTCGACCAGGGGAGGTCCGAATCTTATGGACAAGACGTCGAGGAAGAAAATTTGAGTGCAGCAGTTCAAAAACATTTATCTCGCTATTTTGATGCGCACCGGGGTGAGTTGCCGTCGCCGGGCCTTTATGACCGAGTTCTTAAAGAATTAGAAAAACCACTAATTACACTTTCACTTTTAGCAACCAGGGGAAACCAAATTAAAACAGCAAAAATGTTGGGTATAAATAGGAATACGCTAAGAAAAAAAATCAAAGAGCTCGATATCGATGTTGTTAGAGGAACACATTAAAGTGGTGCCGTGTTTACAGGTAGAGGTTTCAACGGAGAGTCTCGATGACCGCAGAAAGGGCTATGAATAGTGGAACACCAGTTACCCGTCTTTATAAATGGGCGGGACGCGTTGCGCTTGGTCGTAAATTAGTAATTGCATTAATTGTTGCTGCACTGGGTATGGCTGCCCTGACTTATGCCGTACTTAGTGGGTGGGCGTCATTCGGTACGAGTGAAAAGAATGTTAGGCGTATCCTTATTCTGCTCAACATAGATTTAGCTCTTTTTTTGATACTTGGGGCTATCGTAGCCCGTCGTTTGGTGCATTTGTGGATGGAGAGGCGGCGTGGTGCTGTTGGCTCACGAATCCATACCCGGCTAGTCGTTCTCTTTAGCTTGGTCGCTGTAACGCCG
>CAYZDH010000145.1:0-6842 GCA_964477025.1 uncultured Rhodospirillaceae bacterium
GTCGATTTCAGGGTTAGTTGTATGTGGCCTCAGAAAGAGAGTTGGGTATAAAACCTGGACGTCAATTTCAAGCTCGTGCATATGATCAATGCGGGCCTGAACATCACGCATCTCGCGGGATTCCGCTGCCGTATCGAGTCCAACGTTAAACTGTTTGTTATGAATTCGGCCGTCAACGACCCAAAATTCTTTCATGATATTTCCGCTGGAACCTTGGACTTGTTCACCTGTTGACTGTGTGACTACCACTGGTGCGAATTTTTTGTATTCTGGGTCCATATGTTCCCAGGTAATCGGTGTCTCGAGCACGTGGGCATCTGCATCGATTGTGGCCATTTTTATCTCCCTAAAAGTATTACACGCAGCTTTTTCCGATTTTCTGCGATAGCATACCTAATTTTAACTAATAACCAAGCCGTAGGGAGTTAAAAAAATTTTAAATTTGATGCCTCAAAACGGTATGGCGAGAGGCTCGAATACTCCGTCGCAATTGATCAAATCGACGCGTTTCCATGCGAGTTCAAAGGCGCCTTCCTTTTTTCGCAGTAGATGTTGGACACGTCCGCCATATATCGTTTGCTTGTCGAGACGAAATTCCATCATTTGCAAAGTGGAGTGAACGAGTATCTCACCTGGGCTCTCGTGGTTTTGATCAATTTCTATATTTGATACAACGTGGACTGTCCGGCTTGGAGGCTTTTGGGCATGAATTTTTGGATGGTCAAGCCGGGATAGGCGCGTCCTCATGAGGTTTTTGTCATCAAAAAAAAGAGAAACGGCTTTATATGGATCATTTTGGTTAGGATAGGCTGGCACCCAGTAAAAGCCATCCTCTGCAAAAAGATCTGTCCATTCTTCAAAGCGCCGTTCGTCGAGAAGGCGAACCTCACGGTACAAAAATTTTTCAATCTGATCTTCCAAGGTTGATTTTCCCGCTTCAGTCTTTATCACACATGAAATTTACCCAAGCGAGCTGCTGATTTCGGGCGCCAGATTCAGAGGTGCCACCAGACTCGTAGGAACCTTGATTGTTGTCGCCAAATTTCTCGTTCATGCCTCGCGCTAAAACGACCCAGTCTGTGCTTTGTGTTTTCAGTCCTTCATGACAACGGACCCAGACCTCCATATCGTCTGACATAACCATGCCGGATGGCGAATGGCTGTTGTTATTACTACGAAGTGAGGCGTGCCACATTTCCTCAGGCGCCCCCTTGAGTTTTAATGGAATTATGATGTTTTCTGTGCAGTCGACAGAAATGGGGTTCATCACTCGGATATGCTGGGTCAGGTGCTGGATTGACCAGTGGGGATAAAAAATACTGTTATGGGTTTTAACCATCATCTTTTTATCTGCATCAGCACCGTAGGCTTTTTCCATTGCATATTTGTAGCGGTCATACACGGGCCCCTGGTTTTCTTTATCCATGGCAAATCGCCCCATATAAACATGGCCGTGACGGTGACCTCCTAGTGGTAGTCTTTCCCATTGGTCACTGAGCGTTTGACTATTATTTAGCACTTTAACCTTTCCCGCTTCATCCTCTTCTGCTCCTTCGCGACGGAACTGTTTACCCTCATCATCTGTCGTTGAGACATGGGTGAACATGATGTGATAGACGTCGGTCTGGTTCTCCATTTGAAGCTTCCAATTACCTTGGTAACGGTATCGAAAGACGCCAGCACAGGCCTCAACTTCGCCATCGGGCGCGCGGTCTACGAAGGCATCTATATGCTCTTTCATCGGGCCGAGAAACTCGTCAATATCGGGGCCATCACTACTGAGACTACCAAACACAAAGCCTCGATAGATTTCCATTCGGGGAATTTTTACGAGATCTAGCTTTTCTTTTTCGAGGAATCCTTTTTCATAACCCTTGGGGTAGGGCGCCCCCGCGAAGCTGCCGTCGGTATTGAATACCCAAGCGTGATACGGGCATTCAAAGCGTTGAGTATTGCCACTCTGTTCTAAACAAACCTGAGCGCCACGATGGGTACAACGATTGAAAACAACATGGACTTGGCCATCGCTGTGACGGCTCAAGATAACTGGCTGGCGGGCAATTGTTGTTGTGATGTAATCGCCCGCCTTAGGCACCTGGCTCGTGTGACCTACAAACAGCCATATGCGGCCGAAAATGCGTTCCATCTCCATTTCGAAAACTTCAGGGTTGATATAGAAGTCACGATGAACCCGGTCGGTTTTTACAAGTTCGCTTAGGCCGTCGGCATCGAATGGCGCCATTATCAGTACCTTATGTTCTAATAATTCAACTATAGAACATAATACTAGTTACTAATTATAGTGAGTCAAAACTGAGCGGCCAATCTTTGCAAGCTAAGCGGAAGTTATTAACCATGGAACGGAAATTAAAATTAGGCATTGTAGGATTGGGGCGCGGTTTCACTGTATTGCTGCCGACACTTATCTTTCATCCGCGTCTCGAAATTATCGCTGCCGCCGATATACGAGCAGAGGCCCGCGATCGGTTTGAATTGGACTTTGGCGGCAAGGCTTTTGTGACTATCGAAGAAATGTGCGAGAAGGCTGACATAGATGTCGTATATATCGCGACGCCCCATTTTTGCCATGCAAACCATGCCGTTGCTGCAGCTCGGGCGGGTAAACATGTTCTAGTTGAAAAACCAATGGCATTGAGCCTTGAAGACTGTACACGCATGATCGAGGCTGCCGCCGCCGAGAATGTTTATCTTTTAGTGGGCCCCAGTCATAGCTACGACTTACCAATCATAGAAACAAAGCGGATCATTGATAGCGGTTCATATGGCAAGCTTCATTTGGTCGCTGGCATTAATTACACCGATTTTATTTACCGCCCACGCCGACCCGATGAGCTCAATACTGCGCAAGGCGGTGGTGTTGTTTATAGTCAGGCAGCACATCAAATTGATGTCGCACGCTTTTTGTGTGGTGGCTTGATCAATACTGTCTATGCGACTACTGGGAATTATGACTCTTCCCGTCCGACCGAGGGAGCGTATAGTGCAATCCTAAAATTTGTTGGCGGGGCAGTCGCTAACCTGACCTTTTCTGGTTATGGCCATTTTGACTCAGATGAATTTTGTGACTGGCGTGGCGAAACTGGAAAACCTAAGGATCCGAAAAATTATGGTGCTGCTCGGCGAGCACTGGGTGAATTACGCAGTAATTCAGATGAAGGGAAACTAAAAGCAGATCGGGCGTTCGGTGGGCGCTCCTCATCTAAGCTTCCTAATGCTCCTCCGCAGGGCTTAACCCATGAACACTTTGGGTTTTTAGTAGTCAGTTGTACCGATTGCGATATACGTCCAATGCCAAGCGGTGTCCGAATTTATGCAAATGAAGAGACTATTGAACATCATCTTAAACCTCCGGCGGTGCCCCGTGCCGAAGTAATAGATGAACTAAGCGCAGCGATCTTGGATGGCATCGCGCCCATCCATACCGGCGAGTGGGGACGGGCCACCCTTGAAGCTTGTATGGCGGTGGTCCAATCGGCAAACGGCGAAGGCGAAGTTTCCTTGAAACACCAAGTCTCAGCAGGCGATTGATGGCTTTTTTTATGGTTGTTTTTGTATAAACGGACAACGACCAACGATACCGAGAAGGTCAAAAACCTCTGGTAAATTTATAATTAGGAAGATTTGCAATAGAGTTTTTCTTGTTGCATACAAATATTAATAATTGCTTGTCTGGCATTCGAGGATTTGTGTGAGTTCCTATAAACCTATATCTCTTTGGATTCTCCTCATCTCTGTGTCGGCGATTTGCAGCCTTATCCTTGAGGTTTTAGGTTTTCCGGCATCGTTTCTAATCGGACCATTGCTGGTTGGAATGGTATTCGCCGTGCGGGGTGCAAATCTTAGCGTGCCCCGTCCTTACCTTCTTGCCTCACAAGCGGTTGTTGGCTGCCTCGTGGCGCGGGCCCTTGATCCTGATATCCTTGGTTCTATTGCCCAAGACTGGCCAGCTATATTACTGGTTGTTGCGACCACTGTGATCGCAAGTACGTTCGCAGGCTGGATGATCGCGCGCACCGGACTGTTGCCCGGCACGACTGCCGCCTGGGGTTGTTCGCCAGGCGCTGCCACTGGAATGGTGGCGATGGCTGAGGAGTTTGGAGCTGACCCACGACTGGTCGCCTTTATGCAATTTTTGCGCGTAACTATGGTGGTGATCGTTGCGACCTTGGTATCGCGCCTGGTTTTTGGGGTGACAGCGGGGGAAAACGAGTCCCAATCAGCGCTAATACCTTTTGCCGATCAACTGCCAGATCTCTTGAAAACTCTCGGCATTGCTATTTTTGGCGGGTTTGCTGCGCGGTTACTAAAAGTTCCCTCCGGAGCAGTTTTTATCCCGCTTATTTGTGCTGCAACCATGCAAGGGATGGGTTTTCTAAGCATCATTTTACCGCCTTGGTTGCTGGTTACAGCCTTTGCGATCATTGGCCTATGGGTTGGTCTGCGCTTTACTCAAGAAACTGTTCTTTATGCCCTACGGGCACTACCGGTGATGCTAGTTGGTACATTGACGCTGATACTGCTGTGTTGTCTATCTGCTGTGATGCTGGTGTGGTTAGTTGAGACGGATCCGTTGACTGCATTTCTTGCTACGGTGCCCGGCGGACTAGATGCTATTGCAATAATTGCGGTCGATAGCAACGCTGATATCTCCTTCGTCCTAGCTCTTCAAACTGTGCGCTTATTTGTGGTAATTGTAACAGGCCCATTGCTGGCTAAGATGATTTGTAGGCTGATCTAAATATTAATTACTTTCACCAGAGAGATATCAATTTTTATAAGAATTAAGTTGAATTATGAATGCCGTCGCGGGAGGGGTTTTAAATAGTATAGGCGGTGCTTCCCTTGGTAATATCTTCTAATTAATTAATGGTCGTTAATGACGATGTGATCAAGACAAACTTTAGCGCGTTTGCAGTCGGTCTAACCGCGTGAAGATAAATTTCTGAGAAAATTAGAATATCTCTTTAACACAAGATTGAGATAGTCCGCCAAAATTCTGGTGTCTACACCATCTACATAGTATTTAGGAAGATAGGGCAATGGAGTTTGGGGGGATGCAGCCTATTTATGTTAATAAATGAGGCTTTGAATATTGTCGTGTTACGGAGCCTGAAGACAAATGACAAAGACTAATATAGCTGCGGTTGTTTTAGCTGCCGGTGCTGGAACAAGAATGAAATCGGCCCTGCCAAAGGTTTTGCATCCGATTGCCGGTCAACCCATGGTCAGCCATTTGTTAGATCGGCTTACCTCTGTTGGGGCAGACCAAATTGTTGTTGTGACGTCCCCGGATATTAAAGAACAAATTGAGATCGTTCCCTCTGTGGAGATAGCCGTTCAAGACCCGCCACTTGGGACTGCCCATGCAGTGCTAGCAGCGCGCGATTCTATCGAGGGCTTTGTCGGCGATGTTTTGGTGCTCTTCGGTGATACACCGCTTCTCACTGAAGACACCATTCAAGCAATGGTTGAGGCGAGACGTGGCAAGAATAATCCAGCGGTCGTTGTTCTAGGCTTCTCACCGGATGATCCTGGCGAATACGGCCGGCTAGTGACCGGCCCAAATGGGGGGTTGGAGAAAATCGTCGAATTTTGCGATGCAAAGGAAGGCGAACGCAAAATTGGTTTGTGTAATGCCGGAATAATGGCGATCGACAGCGCACGTCTGTTTGAATTACTTGAAGAGGTAGTCAATGAGAATGCCAAAGGGGAATTTTATCTTACTGACATAGTTAGTATTGCCCGGTCAAAGGGCTGGGGATGTGTGACATTAGAAACTGATGACCCGGACGAAGTGATGGGCGTGAACTCCCGTACAAGCCTAGCGGAAGCTGAGTCAGCTTTTCAGTATCGGATGCGGCTGTCGGCTATGGAAAGCGGAGCGACATTAAAAGACCCTGATACAGTTTGGTTCAGTTTCGATACCCAGCTTGGTAAAGATGTCACCATTGGCCCAAACGTTGTTTTTGGTCCCAGCGTTAAAATTGGTGATCATGTGGAAATTCGAGCTTTCTGTCATATCGAAGGGGCGACAGTTGATACCAATGCAATTATTGGCCCTTTTGCGCGATTGAGGCCGGGGGCTGATATAGGGCCTGATGTACAAATCGGGAATTTTGTGGAGGTGAAAGAAGCCCGCCTTGATGAAGGTGCTAAGGCCAATCACCTTAGTTATATCGGCGACAGCTGGGTGGGTGCTCGAGCTAATATTGGGGCAGGTACAATTACTTGTAATTATGACGGTTTCTTAAAATCCCACACCGAAATTGGCGCTGGTGCGTTTATAGGTTCCAATACGTTGTTGGTTGCGCCTGTGAAAGTAAGTGCCGGAGCGATTACGGGGGCAGGGTCTGTGATCACCAAAAATGTCGGAGAAAATGCCCTGGCCATCAGTCGCGCACCTCAAGAAGAGCGTAAGGGCTGGGCTTTAAAATATCGACTGCGCAAGCAGGCGTATAAAGACAAGATGGAGAAAAAGGCGGAATAACTTATATGTGCGGTATTATTGGGATTATTAGTAGAAAGGCTGTCACATCAAAGTTAATGGACGGCCTTAAGCGCCTTGAATATCGCGGTTATGATTCCGCCGGTATTGCCACATTAGTTGACGGCAAAATTGATCGGCGCCGCGCGGAAGGTAAAATTAAGAATTTAGATGCGTGCCTGAAGAACGAGCCATTAGATGGTTTGGTTGGGATTGGTCATACGCGTTGGGCAACACATGGCGCGCCTAGCGAGGTTAACGCGCATCCCCACGCTGACGACAAGGTGGTGCTAGTCCATAACGGTATCATCGAAAACTTTCAGGAACTGCGTCGGAA
>CAYZDH010000146.1:0-6842 GCA_964477025.1 uncultured Rhodospirillaceae bacterium
TTTTCATTCTTTTAGGAAGGGGATTTTCTTTGTCAAAGACGGCAACAATATCGAATTGTTTTTGTTTTCGGACGACACTACCTGAGGGCAGGGCGCCGAAATCCATCTCGCCTGTCGCTACGCCAGCACGCGTATTACGACCTCCAGAGAGAGGAACCAAATTAAATTTTGCACCGGTATGACGGCCAAGCGCTACAACACCAAGAGAGGCAGGGTGCGCCAAACGACTGACACCCACATTTAATGTTCTCTTTTTTCCTTCGTTGACGATATCGTCGATGGTTTTAAGTTTTTTGTTCTTTTTGCTAACAAAAACAATTCCTGGATCTTGATCTACCTGCGCGATGTAAAGGAAGCTGTTAAGATCAAAGGTAGGTTTCTTTACAACCCAGTTAAGAACCTCTGGGCCCATGTTGCCGAAAATTAGATTATAACAATCAGCCTTGGCTTTACCCATATATGTCTCATAGCCTACGCGGCCGGCTGCACCAGGATAGAATCCAGCCTCAAAATTTGTTTTAAGATAGTTTTTCCAGACACTAGTGAAAGCTCGCATATTCCGGTCAGCACCGCCACCGGCACGGGTCGGCACAAATATCTGAATATTGCGCTCAGGGAAAGCTGCAGCAAATGCCATTTGAATGGGCGTCATACTGAGGGCGCCTGCCCCGGCAGCTGCGCCGGCCCCCTTTAAAAATAGTCGGCGGTTAAAGTTATTTTTGAATTCCTGCATCTCACGATCTCCCTAATATATTATCATTTTAAAATGACGCGAACTTAAAGGTCATGGTCGGAAATTAGTGGCTGTCGGTCAAGGACTGTTCGGCTTTTTAAATTCAAAAAGATTCATACATATATGGGTTATCACAGTGCAAGCGGCGATACGTCTTGAGTTTAGATACTAAGTATCTCGGGCCTCGCGAGCTGCATATATTTATTCCTATCAACTTTTTAAGAAAAGTCGTTAAAGTATTGAATGTCATCTAGATAAGGGGAAAGCCCATGAGCAAGGTTCCCGGCGTAGATAGAAGAAAAATGAAAAGTTTTCTTGTAGAGCGACGAGACGAACTATTGATGCTGCTCGATGCGGGTAAAGAAAACAGGACTGATAATGATCTTGATCAACAGCGGATCGGCAGGCTCTCGCGAATGGATGCAATTCAACAGCAGGCTATGGAGGATGAAACAGCTCGTCGTCGAGAAAAAGATTTGCAAAGAATTTTAGCGGCTTTGGGTCGGATAGAAAGTGACGATTATGGTTATTGCACGGCCTGTGGTGAACCCATCGCCGTAAAAAGATTACAAAATGACCCAGGAACACCAATGTGTATTCATTGTGCACAAAGGGCGAGTTAACCTGAGTTTCCTGATTATTGTTTTTTGAGTCATTTATATCCCGAACACGGATAACGTGGTTTTTTACTTTTTCTTTAAATTGTGCAAGTGAGCAGTAGTTGAATAAGTGGACAAAACCAATGCCAATTTTACAGATAAAGGCTTCTAATTTTTATGCCTCTGCTGCCAGCCGGCGTGCCTCGCGTTTGCGATCATTTAGATCAAGAAAACGCTTTCGAAGTCGGATGGAGTCCGGTGTCACTTCAACTAGCTCGTCGTCTGCTATATAAGCTATAGCACGTTCAAGTGTCAGCTTGACAGGTGGTGTCAAGAGAATGGCGTCGTCAGAGCCGGATGCTCGGACATTAGTCAGTTGTTTAGACTTAAGCGGGTTGGCGTCAATATCTTGCCCCTTGTTGTGTTCTCCGATGAGCATACCGCAATAGACTTTTTCTCCTGGTCTAATGAATAGCGGGCCGCGTTCTTCAAGATTCCATAGTGCGTAAGCTACGGCATTACCTTTTAGTGTCGAGATTATAACTCCCTGACGGCGACCTTCAATTACACCACGATCCGGCTCATAGCTGTAAAAAACACGGTTCATCACGCCAGTTCCACGTGTGTCGGTCAGAAACTCACCGTGATACCCAATTAAGGCCCGCGAGGGGGCATGAAACATCAATCTCTGTTTTCCACCACCTGAAGGACGCATCTCAATCAATTCGCTGCGCCGCGCAGAGAGCTTTTCGACGACAACGCCTGAATAGGCTTCATCGACGTCGATGACGACCTCTTCAATAGGTTCAATCCGAGCACCTGTATCAGGATCAGTCCGATACACTACGCGTGGTCGGCTAATTGACATCTCATAACCCTCACGGCGCATCGTTTCTATTAATACACCAAGCTGTAATTCACCGCGACCAGCGACCTCATAACCGTTACCGTCTGCGGATTCAGTTACCTGAATGGCGACGTTACCTTCAGCTTCCCGCATAAGCCGGTCTCGAATCATTCGTGAGGTAACTTTGTCCCCTTCCTGTCCTGCATACGGGGAATCGTTGACGGAAAACGTTACGGCGAGGGTTGGGGGGTCAATCGGTTTGGCCGCTAAACCTTCATTTACATTTAGGTCACATATAGTATTTGCAACCGTAGCCTTCTGAAATCCCGCTAGCGCAACGATATCGCCTGCCTCTGCGCGTTCAAGCGGAACACGCTCAAGCCCCCGATAGGCAAGAATTTTTGTGATCCGTGTATGCTCGATTGGTTGACCATCCTGTGTAATAGCCTTGGCAGCGTTATTTGCAGCGATTGAACCCGCTAGGATCCTGCCCGAAAGGATAGGCCCAAGATATGGATTGGCTTCAAGGGTTGTGACTAGCATTCGAAATGGGCTGTCTGGTTCCACATCGGGAGGTGCCACATGGTCAAGGACTAGCTTAAATAGAGGGTCGAGCGAGTCTTTCGGCCCTTCTGGCTCCATAGCAAGCCACCCTTGTTTGGAAGAGCCATAAAGTACTGGAAAATCTAGCTGGTTCTCATTAGCATCGAGGGCTGCAAAAAGGTCAAAGATTTCGTCGAGCACCTCGTTAGGCCGGGCATCTGCGCGATCTACCTTGTTAATTATTACGATAGGCTTTAGCCCCTGTGACAGGACCTTTGATAAAACAAACTTCGTCTGGGGCATCGGGCCCTCGGCAGCATCGACAAGTAGCAGGCACCCATCCACCATGGATAGGACCCGCTCTACCTCGCCTCCAAAATCAGCATGGCCAGGGGTGTCAACGATATTGATACGCTTTCCTTGCCATTCAACAGATGTGCACTTGGCAAGAATAGTAATACCTCTTTCACGCTCTAAATCCCCTGTATCGAGTGCTTGCTCTTGGACTTGCTCGTTTTCGCGATAGACGCCGGTTTGCCGCAACATACAGTCAACCATGGTGGTCTTGCCGTGATCAACGTGCGCTACAATTGCGATATTACGTAAGTATTGGATTTGAGTGGTCATGGCGTTATGCCACCTGTTCTTTCGTCGCTAAGAAGTTAATATCTGGCCATTCCTCAACAGCGCGGTCGAGATGCCATGTGTTGCGAGCCAGAAAGACCGGGTCACCTCTATGGTCGTCAGCCAAAGCTGTTTCATTGGCTCTAATAAATTTTTTCACAAGAGCATCATTATTAGTTTCAACCCAACGAGCTGTTATCAGGCTAGTTGGCTCAAACCGCACTGGAATGTCATATTCCGTCCTGATCCTATCGGCCAGCACCTCAAATTGAAGTACACCAACAACGCCAACAATCCAGTCGGAGCCTACTCGCGGTTTGAAAACCGCAGCGGCTCCTTCTTCGGCCAACTGTTGCAGTGCTCTGCCCAGGTGCTTGGCTCTCATGGGGTCGGTAGGTCGTGCTGCTTGCAAGTATTCTGGCGCAAAGCTGGGTATGCCCTTGAAATGGAGGGTTTCGCCCTCTGTTAGGGCATCCCCGATATGGAGGTTACCGTGGTTTGGGATACCTATAATGTCACCAGCCCAAGCTTCTTCTGCCAGTTCCCTATCCCGCGCTAAAAAAAGTACCGCGTTGTTTAAAGCTAACTGTTTGTCGGTACGGACATGGCGTAACTTCATGCCACGTTTGAAGTGACCCGAGCAGAGACGCAAAAAAGCGATACGGTCGCGGTGTTTGGGGTCCATATTTGCCTGAATTTTAAAGACAAAACCTGATACTTTATTCTCTTCGGGGGTAATTTCACGTTCGATAGATGGTTGTGAGCGCGGCGGTGGCGCATAGGTAACAAGTCCATTAAGCAACTCGTCGACCCCGAACGAGTTTATTGCACTACCAAAAAAGACTGGTGTCATATTACCTTCTAGATAGGCGTCTAGGTTAAATTCTGGACACAGACCTCTAACCATCTCTATCTGCTCACGAAGCTCTGCGACCGCATCTACGGGTAAGAGCTGATCCAACTTCGGGTCATCGAGCCCGTTACAAGTTTCAGTTTGGTGAGGTTTTTTACCCCTACCCGCTTTATCCATCAATACAAGACGGTCGTTTAGGAGGTCGTAGCAACCTAAAAAACGTGACCCCATTCCGATGGGCCAGGCGGCCGGGGTTACGTCGATTTGTAATATTTGTTCTATCTCGTCTAAAAGATCAAATGGATCCTGTGCTTCACGATCCATTTTATTGATAAAGGTTGTGATTGGCATATCGCGCAATCGGCAAACTTCAAAAAGCTTACGAGTTTGCGCCTGGATCCCACGAGCGGCATCAATAACCATCACAGCCGAATCGACCGCTGTGAGGACCCGATAGGTGTCCTCAGAAAAATCTTCATGCCCAGGAGTATCAAGCAGGTTAAAGGTCTTGCTAGCGTATTCGAATGTCATTACCGATGCAGTTACAGAAATTCCACGCTCCCGCTCTACTTTCATCCAGTCTGAATGCGCCCGGCGTTGTTCACCCCGAGACTTTACGGCGCCAGCGAGTTGGATCGCTCCGCCAAATAGCAACAGCTTTTCGGTGAGTGTCGTTTTTCCCGCGTCGGGATGCGAGATAATCGCAAAGGTACGGCGGCGGGCGACGGGGGCTGGCAGCGTCGTCATAATGATTTCTTAATTCCTGAATGCGCCGCGCTATGTCGCACCGTGATGAAGTAACGTCAAGCCGGAAGATGTTTGCATTAATTAGAGGTTATGAAAGGGGTGTTGTTTAAAGTTCTAAATTTGAAGTTCTTCACCACGCTTTCGGCCTTGCGAAACATCAATAAATAAGTCTTCGACTGTCAACTTATTCTTGATTAGCCCCTGTTCATAACTGTAACTAGCCATATTCTCTAATGTCTTGCAATTTTGTTCACTGAGGCCGTATTCCCATGGATCTTTGCCGAGCAGCTCTTCCTGCTCTTCCCATGCCTCGCGGTACCAAGCAAGGGGCACAATTCGGGGGTTAACCATCTCCCGCATGGCAATGGCTTTAGCCTTGTTAAAGGCGTGATACATATTGATTGGTACCCAAGGATACTGCTCGATGATTTCCTTTTTTATACCGGTGATATGCATGATGGGAAACATACCAGTTTTATTATAGAAATTGATCTCTTCATTCTTGCAGTCGGGAAACAGTCGAGCGATACGAGGGTCACCAGTTAAAAATGGTTTGATAATTTCCGAATGGATACAGGCGTCGAGCTCGCCTTCAACTAACAATTTTTCGACAGATTTATTGTTTGGAAGGGTTTGTAGTTTGATGTCGTCAGGTAATTCGACGGGGATATCTTGATCTAATTCTTGATACCAGTCGATGGAGCGGTGCGGAACGCCATACTCGTGTTCAAGGATACCATTCATCCATATGATAGCCGTAACCTGCCAATGCTTGATGCCTACCCTCTTGCCAATCAGGTCCTGGGGTTTCTTGATTCCCGCTTTAGTATTGATGAATATAAATCCATGACGAAACCGTCGATGTAGGAAAACAGGAATGGCATCAAAGGGTTTATCTTGATCCTTTGCAACGAGATAGGTGGAACACGAAGCTTCGGCCATATCAAAGTCTTCATTATTATAAAATCGCCAATGTCTTGTGGTCGAATCCATATCGGTAAGGACAGTTAAGTCTATACCATCGGGTTTTACGATACCGTCAATTAATGGACGAGTTATTGCATAGTCGCCGCAAGCGAGAGTCAGGGGGATGTTCTTTGACATTTCAGGTTTCTCTCCGTTCTCTAGTCAGTGGGTCCTGGGTTGCCAATGCCAGTGAAGGGCAGACGAACGCCCACGCCTTTATTTAACGCTTTTTCATAAACGTAGTGGCACATCGCAATATCATGGGCCACTAACCCAGTTGTATGAATAAGGTTTCGCTCGGTATCACTTTGGCGTCCCGCTACCTGGCCGCGAACGAGCTCATGAATTTCACCATGTAACATGTCGCGGGTGAAAATGCCGGCTTCTGCAGAAGCCCGAAAATGTTTCATCAGCATATTCATTTCCCAACTATCGACTACAACCTTATCTACTAAAGACCAACCGGCTGGATCAAATTCGCGCCTTGTAAAGGAGACGTATGTTGCTCCTGGTTTAAGCCAAGGTTCACGACACATTATTTCATCACTGGTGGTGCCTCCAATACCGATGTCTGCATCGCGCACAACTTCTTCTACGGAGTCTTTCGGGATCACTTTAATGCCGAGTTTTGCAGACCACTTGTCGGCGAACGCTTCGCGGTTTTGTGGGTTACGCGAAGTGCATCGTATTTCTTCTATGCCGTCATAAAGTTCGTCAAGACAGCGCAAAGCGTTTGTGGCCATTGTACCAACCCCGACAATACCAACCACTTTTGGATCCTTCGGGCCAAGCCATTTGAGTGGCAAAGTAGTTGCTGCGGCACTACGGATAGCATAAGTCCAATGCTCCTCAACGATGGCCTTATTAGTGCCAGTATTTGGGTCTGCGAGGATAATGTAGCGTCCGCATTCTAATTGCCCGACTGTATTA
>CAYZDH010000147.1:0-6769 GCA_964477025.1 uncultured Rhodospirillaceae bacterium
AAACAGCATTCCAAGCCTAACCGACATCATTTTCTCTCCCTAGTCATCAAATCCGTTTTCCAGCAGATCAAGAAATTTCTCTTTCGTCACCCCGGCCAGACCCATCTTTTCCAATGTCAGCGCATCTGCGGACAAGTCGCGTCCTAACGACACCGAGGCCAGATGAATGATGTGATCAATCGTTGGGGTTGAACCTCCGGCCAGACGGCCAAGCTCGGTATAAATGATATGGCCATACGGCACGTCTTCAAGAAAATAACGATGTTCGAGCTGCTGTGGCGCCGGGATCCACTTGTCTGGCTCACTCTGATGAAATGCCTCATAGGCGATACCACTTTCGCGGGCTGCCTCAGTGGTGTAGCCCATCTGAAAGAACAGCTCTACAAAAGGCATGGTCTCGGCCCCAAGCGCATCGGCGACCGCAACGCGTTCGCAATCCACCGCGTCAATCAGTCGGCCAACGGAGGGCGTTATTCCATCATAGTAGTGTCGAAAATTCCCGCCCGGCGCCTCAACGCGCCCCGCGTTGCATAGGAAAGCAGGCGGATGGTGAATAGCATTACCATAGGGAAAAACTGTTTCTAGGACGTTGGAAAATTTCTTCACAGCTGGATAGACCGTGCTTACAATGTCAAATTGACGCTTAGTTTCTCGCCCCGGAAAGCCGCCAAACACCATAAAATCTGAAACCCGCGAGATACGACAAGTTGTGGGACCAGTGCGGCGGCACAGATACGGTAGTGTCGCTGTTTCGCAAAAAACCGGACCCTTAATGCCATTCGCCCGCAGGATATGCGGAATCAGCATCAAGGTATGACCAGGCGAGACAAATAATGTTTGAGAATTCTTTAAATGGGGTGCAGCAGCGGAAATCCATTTCTCATGCAGATGAGCTGGACTGACAATCATCACCAACTCTGCCCCGGCCATGGCCGTTGCGGCATCAGATGTAATCACTGGTATTTTTGCTAAGCCCCTGCCAAACGGTGCTTCAAATTCGATGCCACCAATTTCTTGTAGCGGAGCCAACGCACTTTGGTCCTGGCTATAGAGGCGAATTTCAAACCCCAGCGTTGTCAGATGCGCTGCCGCGGAGGTTCCTCCGCCACCAGCGCCAAAGATTGCTATCCGTTTAACAGGGGAGGTGCCGGTCACTAAAAACCTTCCTCGACAAACTTCAGAACGCCCTTCGGGTCTAGTCCACTAAGCCCCATAGCCTCGAGAGTGAGCCCTTCCGTTCCATAGGGAATATCCATCATCTTCGATATGACGTGAATAATCCCATCAATAGTCGGCGTCTGAACACCAGCCAGACGGCCAAACTCCGCAAACGGTACCAATCCATAGCCTACATCTTCGTGGATATAGCGATGATTTAAGGAGGGCGGGCTTTTTATTTTCCAATTCGGTTCACTTTCAACGCAGGCACGCGAAATATCACCGGATACCATCGCTTCTTTTGTAGTTAAACCAGCTTGATAAAAATTCTCGAGAAAACTTGCAGCCGGCACACCCAGCGCCTTAGCCACCGCCATACGCTCGGCGTCCAGTTCAGCAATTACCCGTCCTATAGCAGGAGTAATGCCTTCGCGGTAAAAAAGAAAATCGCCACCAGTATTTTCTATCCAGCCTGCATTCATCAACATCCCCGGGGCATGAAACACAGCATTAATATTTGTCAGAGCAGTTTCCAAGACGCTGCTAACCGCTGTGATTTCCGGATACAAAGGCTTTATAAAATTAAACATTTGACTGGCGTACTTGCCAGGAAAGGCTGCAAATTTTAATTCTTTGGTGCAAGAAAAAATATCAACTTCAGCAGGCCCTGTTTTACGGGCGATATACGTCAACGTAACAGTTTCGCATGTCTTTACAGGGTCAACATAGCCGTAACGACGCAGTTCACGCACGAAATGCAAAGCGCCGCCGGTATGGCCGGGATTTAAAAAAATTGGAATATCTGGTGTTAGGAGCGGCGCCAGCGCTTGGGCGTAGAAACCATGCGCCACTGATGGCACCACTAGCATAATAATTTCGGCACCGGAAACGGCAGCTTCAACATCAGTGGTCAGCAAGCGAGCCGGGAATAACCCTTCCTGAACGCCTGTGGCCTTTATCCCACCTTGTTTCTTCAAAGGGGAAAGGGTCTCCTCTCGGCGCGCATGCAAGCGAACTTCAAAGCCGCGTGCGGTTAGATCCGCTGCTGCCGCGCAGCCACCGTGGCCGGCCCCTAATACTGCAATACTTTTAACCATCATTCTCCCATAGGTCTTCTTTTCCTTGCCCCGTTAACGCAGTATAATCGAATATATAACTCACTTCATCCGCATCAGGACAGCCTCATTGGGCGCAAAAACGATTTCGACTGACTATCTACTAAATGCTTCGCTCTCAGAATTGCTTGCGCGGGCAGCCAGACTGCGTGACTTAGGCCACACAGACCGCCTGTCCTATTCACGCAAGGTTTTTATTCCACTGACGCGCTTATGCCGTGATAGTTGCAGCTACTGCACTTTTGCAACAACGCCAAGCCACCTTCCCAACCCTTACCTTTTACCAGACGAGGTTCTTAAAATTGCCCGCGATGGCAAAGCGGCGGATTGCAAGGAGGCGCTGTTTACCTTGGGTGACAAGCCAGAGCTGCGCTACAACGCAGCGCGCAAATTTCTATCTGAACTAGGCTACAACTCAACGATCGAATATTTAGCGGCGATGTGTCGTCTAGTTTATGAAGAAACTGGCTTGCTGCCGCACGCCAATCCAGGGGCTTTGACCCTGGAAGAATTGGAAATTTTGCGTCCTGTTAACGTCTCAATGGGCATGATGCTAGAATCGACGGCACCCTGCTTGTATGAACCCGGCGGAGCACATCACGGGTCCCCCGACAAGTTACCCAAAGTGCGGCTCCATACATTGAGAGATGCAGGCATAGCTAAGGTGCCTTTCACTACGGGTATTCTGATTGGGATTGGAGAGACACGAGAACGGCGGATTAAAGACCTGCTGACGATCAATGGGCTACACGAAACGTATGGCCACATCCAAGAAGTCATTATCCAAAATTTCCGGGCCAAACCGGCCACACGCATGGCTAATGCGCCGGAACCTAATTTGAATGACCTGCTGTGGACTATAGCCTGTGCTCGCCTGATTTTCGGTGCAGACATGAATATTCAGGCTCCTCCCAACCTAAGTCCGGATATTTATCAGAGACTGGTAGAGGCCGGTTTAAATGATTGGGGCGGAATTTCCCCGGTGACACCAGATCACGTGAACCCAGAGGCATTTTGGCCCGAAATTGATACGTTGGCGCAAAGGTCTGCGGAAACCGGGAAGACACTGGTCGAGAGGTTAGCGGTCTATCCGTCTTATATACGCGATGCATCACACTGGATGGTGTCGGCGTTGGCGACGGCTGCTATCCGTGCCAGTGACGCGGATGGGCTTGCCCGAACCGAAAACTGGTCACCAGGTATCAATACCAGGCCACCCACTATCTCAACACGCCGGTCATCCCTAACACCCGATATCCGTCTAATTCTTGAAAAATTTTCGAGAGGAGGTGTGCCAAACGAACCTGATATCGCGCGGCTCTTTCAGGCGCGTGATATCGATTTCACCGAAGTTTGCAGGACAGCCGACGCCCTCCGACGGGAGAGTAATGGCGACGAAGTTACCTATGTCGTTAATCGCAATATTAACTATACTAATATCTGCACTTATCGCTGTACGTTCTGCGCCTTTTCAAAGGGCAGCACCGCTAAAGGCCAACGCGATAAGCCTTACCGCCTAGATACGCAAGAAATTACAAGGCGCGCAGCTGAGGCTTGGCACCGCGGGGCCACCGAAGTTTGTCTCCAGGGTGGTATCCATCCCGAATTTACCGGCGACACCTATTTAGAAATTTGCGCAGCCATCAAAGATACTGTGCCCGACATACATATCCATGCCTTCTCCCCCCTTGAAATCACTCAAGGGGCCCGAACGTTAAATCTCACCATAGAAGACTTTTTATCACGTCTTAAGGATGCGGGTCTGTCAACCTTACCCGGAACCGCCGCAGAAATTCTTGATGACAACATCCGAGCGACACTATGTCCCGACAAAATAAATACAAACGAATGGTTGTCGGTTATGGAAATTGCCCACAATTTAGGCCTTCGCACAACAGCCACAATCATGTATGGCCATATGGAACAACCAGTTCATTGGGCACGCCATTTGATCAGGATACGTGCGTTGCAGGAGCGTACGTGCGGGTTTACTGAATTTGTACCCCTGCCGTTTGTTCATATGGCAGCACCAATATATCTCAGGGGATTTGCGCGTCGGGGGCCGACATTTCGCGAGACGATTTTGATGCATGCAATCGCACGGATCGTCTTGCATCCGGTCATTAACAATATTCAGGCTTCCTGGGTGAAGATCGGCCAAAGAGGCATCAAGGCCTTCCTGAATGCTGGGGTCAACGATCTCGGCGGCACGTTAATGAATGAAAGCATTTCACGAGCGGCAGGCACGGTCCATGGGCAGGAATGGAATCCGCAAGAAATAGAGAAAATCATTAGAAATGCTGGGCGGTGCCCCTCCCAACGGACGACACTTTATAAAAAAGTTACATCAGAGCGTGAGAGGGTATCCTATAATGCAAGACCGCTTGTGACGATTGCCTGAGGAGGAAATTAATGACTGACACTAAACCCCTCATCGCTGTAATCGGCGGTACTGGGAGCCAAGGCTCAGGACTGGCGATGCGATGGGCCAAAGCCGGATATCCTGTGATAATCGGATCTCGGGATAGCGACAAGGCTAAGCAGTCCGCCATCGAAATTACTGCTATAGCTCCGAGCAATAATAAGTGGGGAAATGTCCGTGGTACGGACAATCTTTCTGCCGCGATGGAGTGTGAAATTGCTGTTTTAGCAGTTCCTCACGCCAATCAGATTAATACGCTCAAACCAATCTCTAATGCTTTAAAGGGCAAAATTCTGATTGACGTGACCGCGCCACTAAAACCACCCAAAGTTAGTACTGTGCAACTGCCTGAAGCTGGATCCGCTGTTGTCGAGTCTCAGGAAATGCTTGGCGAAAATGTAGCGGTCGTTGCCGCCTTTCAAAACATAGCAGCTCAACATCTTGCCGACCCGGATCACGAGATTGACTGCGACGTCCTCGTCTGTGGCAACAAGAAAGCGGCACGGGAAATTGCGATCACCCTGGCCAATGACGCCGGAATGACCGCCTGGCATGCAGGACCGTTAGCAAACGCCGCCGCCGCGGAGGCAATGACATCGGTTTTGATCTTTATCAATCGGGCTCACAAGATTCCGGGCTCCGGCATTCGCATCACGGGCACGCCAGAAGAGTTGGAAGATTAAATTATGGATGCCGCCCCAGCCAGTCGGGATGACAGGCCAGCCGCTAAAACCAAAGGCCATTTATCTATAACCCCTTTACCAGATATTCCGCTGGTAAGCGCCGGAGATAACCTGACTTCTATTATTTGCGATGGTTTGACGGGGTGCCGCTTAAAACTTCAAGACGGTGATATCCTCGTTTTAGCCCAGAAAATCGTTTCAAAGTCTGAGGGGCGATATGCTGCGCTCGATTCCGTAATCCCAAGTCAAAAAGCTATAAAACTTGCTAAAGATGTGCAGAAAGATCCACGGCTTGTAGAACTTATTCTATCGGAATCTAAAGGCATCGTCAGGAAACGAAAGGGCATTCTTATTGTCGAGCATAATCTCGGGATCGTCATGGCCAACGCGGGTATAGATACATCTAATGTCGAGCAGCTTGGGAGTAGCCATGGCGCCGAAGTGCCAAAGCAAGTATTACTATTGCCCAAAGATCCTGATGCCAGCTGCGAAGCCCTCCGTGAGACACTTCGCGAAATTACTGGTGCAGATATCGCTGTCATCATCAACGACAGCGTCGGCCGGGCTTGGCGGAACGGCACCGTTGGGATGGCGATCGGTACTGCGGGAATAGAGGCACTTCTCGACCTCAACGGCCGCCCAGATTTATTTGAACGGCCTCTGCAGGCGACGCAAGTAGGGCTTGCCGACGAGCTGGCTGCTGCGGCGTCGATCGTTATGGGGCAAGCAGACGAAGGCCGTCCTATCGTTCATGTGCGAGGCTATAAATCCAAGTTGGGTCAGGGCACTGCTCAGGATTTAATCCGCGCTCAGGAACAGGATTTGTTCCGCTGATAAACGTAGTAACAATATGATCTTAGCACTAGCAGGTGGCGTGGGTGGGGCAAAACTAGCACATGGGTTAAGCCGTATCTTAGATCCATCAGAGTTAGTGATAGCTGTTAATACCGGTGATGACTTTTTGCATCTCGACTATTTCATCTGTCCCGACTTAGATTCTGTTCTATACAAACTCGCGGGCATCAACGACACGGAACGTGGTTGGGGAATTCGGGATGAAACCTGGAATTTCATGGAATCGCTTAAAAAAATTGGTGGGGAAGATTGGTTCCAGGTCGGAGACAAGGATTTAGCCACGCATGTCGAACGCACTCGCCGTCTGACCGAAGGCCAAACACTCTCTGAAGTCACTCGCGCGTTATGCCAACAACATAATGTTGCTCACTCCATCGTGCCAATGACAGATCATCGTGTGGGCACTATCGTCGACACAGAAGAAGGAGACTTCTTTTTCCAAGATTATTTCGTTCGATTGCGCTGCAAGCCGGCCTTTACAGGGGTTCATTACAAAGGTTTGGAGGATGCAGAACCAGCGCCGTTACTCAGTGAGG
>CAYZDH010000148.1:0-6740 GCA_964477025.1 uncultured Rhodospirillaceae bacterium
CGGCTAAGTGCAAAAAATGAACTACCCGTTTCCAACACCAACCCCCGTGAGAGGTGCCATGCACCAAAACAAAATCCTTTACTTCAGAAGTTGACATTTTAGTTCTCTATATTGTTGATAATTTATATTTCACACTCTTTGCCTAAGCCAATTTCCACATATTCCAAAATCCGGGGTAATTCGTTACTCAAAGAAGAGCAATCCTCAGGCAGCGGGTGGCGGTCGGTTTTCTCATATCGAAAGTGTGACCAATAATTGACCTTTTGAAAAGCCGACTTAGCGACGATAACATCCTCGTTTGGGCTTTTTTGCTTTGAAACAACCAAAGAAAGGGCAGCAACACCGATCGATTTAGATCACGGTATAATTTATTGGACAGGAACTACAAACTCCCATTGGGATAGGGTAGGTTCTACCGTTGAACAATCAGCGACAAAGAGCGTGCGCCAGCGATGGTATGGGGAATAAGTCGGAGCCGATTGTCCCCCAACGGTGAGGCATAGCTTTGACCCTAAAACTGATAAACTCCCATCCTTTTGATGGGTAAAGCGCTGTAGAATCAAAGTTTCGAAGAAAGGTACCGATTCATTACATTTGCGCAGCAGGATGGAAGCGCCCGGTAATGCTGCGGAGTTGACCCCTGCTACAGTCAAGCAGCGGTCAACAGCGGGAAACTTAATAAATCCGTCGGAAGTAAACACAACAGCGCTATCGCTCGTCAAAGAGGGCTTGCAATTATGCGCAAATAGCGGCACGTCGATCCGCAAGTTTCCAGGTGTTCCTAATATGTCAACGCAATAGCCATCTTCGGGACGATCGAGGCGATCCAACAATCGCAGATGAACCTGCAAACTCGTTGAATCAGCGGACACAGAACCCGCCGTCCCCATTGAGACGATAATCGCCAGTGCTGTGAGTAGATTTTTCATATAGAAAGTGTGACTAAAATTTTGCGTTTTGAAAAGCCAACCCAGAGACGATAACGTCCTCGTTTGGGCTTTCTTTACTTGGCGACGACCCAAGAAAGAGCTGCAAAATCCGTCAATTAGTTATACTCCAAACTTATACCCTTGTTACGTCAGTTGTTGAATTTTTTATGTGGACGTAATACTCATAACTTGAAGGTTGTAGGTTGAAATCTTACCCCCGCAACCAACAATATGAATGACTTAGGTGTCGAACACCAAAAAGGCCCGACGACTAAATTGTAGAGAGATGTTGGGCTTTTATTTTAGGTTCGGTTGCCCATAATTCGTAATGGAATGGCCCAAGCTTTTTTTGCGCAATTATTAAGTTGCCCTGTTCTGCCGCAAAACGAACTTTTTCTAGTGGGTAGCGATGATCAAGATATGGGCAGTCTTCTGTCGGAATCCAAAAGTTTCTTGGGTCCTTTTTGACAGCTATAACTTTCCAGGAGAGGTGTTTATTTTCCCCTATTTTTGGGCGTTCCGCACCAGCCTTCTGGTATTCCTGAAGGTTTTCATAGCTTAATGATTTAACCATGACGTAAAAACTCAATTAAAATATAAAAAATACCAAATAAGTATAAAAACGATTAGATAGATAAATAAAAACAAGAATATATTAATACTATTTTTAGATAGTGAGAGTTTATCTAACCTCCGTAGTTCCAGTAATCCTCTACAAGGACCAAAATTCTTAGGTTCTACCAAATTTAAATTTTCCCCACTAAGTCTATTCCAGGTCTTAGGGTTTTTTGCCCCGGCTCCCACGCGGCTGGACATACCTCTCCATCACTGGCGGCCACGTATTGAGCCGCTTTTACTTTGCGTAAAAAATCTTTTGCACTACGACCAATATTATCGGCATGAATTTCGGCAACTTTAACAATGCCCTCTGGGTTTATAAGAAAAGTTGCACGGTGTGCTTCCCCCGCTTCCTCTATCATTACATCAAAACCTCGGGTAATTACGCCAGTGGGGTCCCCCATCATTGGGAACTTTGTTTGGCCGACGGCCTCACTTGAATCGTGCCAAGCTTTGTGAACGTGATGACTGTCGGTTGAAATCGAGTAAATTTCGACACCCAATTCCTTAAATTCATCGTAGAACTGCGCCATGTCCTGGAGTTCGGTTGGGCAAATAAAAGTAAAGTCTCTGGGATAGAACAGAAAAATTGCCCATTTTCCTTTGATTTGTTGGTGAGAAAATTTTTTGAATTCATTCTCATGGAATGCTGTTGTATCAAACTCAGGTATAGGTTTGTTAATCATAGTCATTGTGCTGCTCTCAGTATTTTGCAGTAGGTCTGGTCAATTGAGGCTTTGCCCCTTTTTGGGAATTGACGACATTAAAGGCGACCTTAATTGAAAAAGGTCTTGGTATTCCGGCCGAGGCGCCAATTTTAAATTGTTTCCCATGTAAATATCAGAGATAGATTTGATATAAAATTTGGTGTCTTCTGAACAATTCACCCCGAAAATATGGCCTAATAGATTTTTGGTTAAGGTGTCCTCTTGGTTTTGCTGAAAACCGATCAAAGCCATCAAATTTAATTCGAAAGAGCCGAGCTTTTTACATTGCTGGCAGCCCAAAGTAAGAGGGTATGTCGAAAGGTTTAAAAAGAGATAAAGAATGTAATTAATATATTGAACAAAATCTTCCTGATCATTTTTGTTCAAAATTTCAAAAACGCTTTCTCGCATTAAAGGTAACGGGTCCATATTTTCTATTGATGTCCTGCACCAATATTGAGTGATCCAAACTAGAAAGTTTTCTGCGGCGTTTAGATTTTCAAGTGTCAAGTGATAGGTATTCTCAGGATTCAGATTTGTCCTTGCTTTTGCTCTTTTTTCGAATTTGATAATTTTTGACTGCATTTTGGGACTTTATTGATAATAAGAATTATTCTCAAACAAATATATAATGCAAATGATAACTATTCGCAATGGGAATAAAAAGTTTTTTTCGCGGTATTATAAAGTTGTTAGAGTTTGAGGGGTTACCCTGTTTCTTAAGGAGGCCGGCTAAAGGTTTCTCTGAATACGATCATCATCTTAGAACAGCGCTGTTAACATTTGGAAAATTCTGTAATTAGGGGTTGGCAGGTTTCGCAGACAAATGTCCGGCGTCCGTCAATTTCCAAACGACGTATTGCTCCCTCACATGTTGGACAAACGCTCTTTGCAAAGATGTTCACACGCTCCCGATAGCGGCTATTGGAGGGAAGTGCAGCATCAACAGTGATAATGGCATTGCGTTTTACACCAATTCTGAGCAACCATTTTGCATCTTCCCAAATTCGATCGAATGTTTGCCTGTCGATGGCTTTCCCGGGGGTTTCGGGGTGAACTGCCTGGCGCCATAAGATCTCCGAGCGATAGATGTTGCCTATCCCTGCCATCACAGACTGATCCATGATTAAACGGCCGATCGGAGCCTTGCTCTTTTTAATTCTATTATAAGCGAGATCAGGGTCGGCATCAGAGCGGAGCACATCGGGACCGATCCGATCAATTAACGTCAAAACCTCTTTTTCAGCTAAAACCTGACAAATGGTTGGGCCATTTATATCAATAAAATGTGTGTCGCTAACGAGACGCACACGTACCGCTCCCTTTGGTTCGCCCAACGGCAATTTATGTTTTCGGATCCGTCCAAAGAGTCCCAGGTGGATGTGGAGGACATCTCTGTTATTAAAACGATAAAGAAGGTGCTTTCCCAACGCCTCGACGGCGAGGCAAAGCTGTTTGTTAAGAATAGAGGCCCCCTCGGCAAACCGCCCTTGAGGTGAGGAAACCGTCAGCTGTTGGCCGGAGAGGATCCGGTGGTGGTCACGGGCCGCGCGATGGATTGTGTGGCCTTCTGGCAATGCACACTCCTAATCTCAAAGAATTACTACTTTTATTTTGTGTCTCTCAAAAAGTTTGATTTAGTTTGCCATAAATATAGCTACCGAAAAGTTCCCTAAGTGAACGAATAAAATTCTAATGACAGGTAAGAAAAATACCATGTGTTCAAAAGATTATTCGGAGGGGCTGAACAGAGTCATAATCTGAAGGACGTAGGTTTAGGACCCGCCCTCGAAACTAACTTAATATTAACCGCTTAGCTGCACTTCTGGCCCGGCCTTTCTTTCCAGTTGTATGCGTTGAAATTCTGTAAAACAAAATCTTTTTTGCTGTACCTTTGGGCTACGAGGTATCTTTAGTTCTTTCAACAATTTAGTATTTTTGACTGATAAAAACGTTTTAAAAAGTTTTCGTGTTTACGATGTTCAAACCAAAGAGGTGGCCCGTAATGAAATGTTATGTAACCAATAATTCACCCTACGCTCGCAAGGTTCGTATCGTGGCTTTAGAGAAAGGTCTGTATGATGACGTCGAATGGAAAACTATCACGCGTGAAGAACGTGGTGATATCCAAGATTTCAATCCGCTTGGCAAAGTACCGGTGGCAAGCCTTGAAACCGGCGATATCGTTTGTGACTCCCCGGTGATATGCGCCTATCTGGATAGTTTGACTAGTAGCAGAGATTTAATACCGGAATCTAAACCAAATCGATGGCCGGTTCTTACACTTGAGGCGTTGGGCGATGGTCTTGGTGAAGCAGTGATTGCGGTATCCCAAGAAAATCAAAGGCCGAACGAAAATCGTTCCCAAAGCGTTGTCGATCGACAAACAGGTAAAATAATGTCTGCGCTCTCGGTTCTGGATGACGCAGCAAGTGATTTTAACGATCCCCCATTATTGGGCGAAATTGCGGTCGCCTGTGCGCTAGGTTACATGGAGTTTCGAAAAATTGTTCCTGAATGGCGCGAAACTTTTGCTAACCTAGAAACCTGGTATATTTGTATCCTTAAACGCCAATCATTCACGAGGACGGCACCCAAGTAATATAAACTCTGCCCTTCAACAGCTCCTGAATTCTACTCCAATGGGTTGTAAGTGCGTTCCGCAATTTATGGTCTTGGCTCGACACCAGAAAGCTTGGAGGAGAGCAAGTTCGCCAAGAGATGTGCCGGTGCAATATCGATGGAGGTCTTCCAACCAACAGTTTAGGGAAGTGCTGATGATCTATAGGTCCGTGTTATTGTTTTGCGGCATGCGTTGCCGCGCGGTGAGCAAAAACAATTGCTGGTCCTAACGTCGTTCCGGGGCCTGGGTAGGTTCCCGCCATAATCGAATCCATGTCGTTACCGCAGGCGTAAAGCCCCGGAATTGGAGCGGACTCTTTGTCGAGTACCCTTGCATCTGCATCGGTTGCTAGACCGGTGCTACAGGCGAGCTCCGCTGGCCAGATTTCGAGAGCGACGAATGGTTGCGCTTCAATCGGGCCGAGGCAAGGGTTGGGCCGGTGGTCCGGATCGCCGTTGAAGCGGTTAAGTTCAGTGTCTCCCTTGCCAAAGTCTGGGTCGTTACCTTCGACAGCGAAACTATTATAACGGACGATTGTCTCTGTGAGCACCTGAGCGTCGGTATTGATAGCGCTGGCAAGCTCTTTGAGCGTCGATCCAGTCCGGATATAACCGTTGCGCACGAATTTGGTGAGGTCCGTTGTTCCTGGGTGAATGCTGCCCAAACCGTACTTTCGAATGAATTGTGCGTCGCAGATTAGCTGGCAGGGGATCGACGGTGATGATTTGTGGGCGCAGAACATGCCTTCGACGAAATCATGATAGGAGACTGCTTCGTTAACGAAACGACGGCCTTCGGCGTTGATTGCAATAAGCCCGGGCTTGGCGCGGTCGAGGATAATGTGCGGGTAAAGACCTTGTGTGCCATCATTGCGCGGGACACGAGAAACGGGAGTCCATAGGCCGCCATGTCGATCGGTCGGTGGATCAAGGGCTGCACCGGCTCGTTTCCCCGCTGCAAGCCCGTCGCCGGTGTTGTCTTTGACAGCCATGGAATGGACTGGAACTGGCACCGGCATGTAGGTTTTCCTCATCGCTTGGTTGTGAGCAAATCCTCCTGTTGCCAGTACGACGCCGCGTCGAGTGCGCACCCGTAAATTTCCATCTTTGGTTTTAAGTGCAGCGCCGGCGATACGCCCTTTCGACATGATTAGGTCGCCGAGCGCTGCTCCGAAATGGATCGGTACGCTGTTCTGCTTAAGACTATAAAATAGACGACCGATTAACGCGTTTCCCATCACTAACCGTGTTCCTCGTGTATATTTCAACCGATCGACGAAATAACGCAGCACTAGCTTTACTGTGTGCATAAAATTCCCGAGGTTTTGATATCTGCCAAGTAGGTGGGCGACATCGTTTTTGGCCACCATCATCCCGCCCAGTAGCAAAAACTCATCAATAGGCGGCCGAATTCGGGCGAAGTCACCGTCCAATAGTCGACCATCGAAAACCTCAGGGATAATTGCTCGACCAGCAATTGCGGCACCTGGCAAGTTGTTGCGATAGTCGGGATGGTGGCCGCAGGCTATGAAAGAGAGCTCGGTTCGAGCCACAAGGTCGTCGATCACCCGAGGGCCGTCAGCGATGAAGGTGGTGCGCCGTGCATCGGCACCACTATCAATAATCAGAGCATCGAGATAGGCTGCCGCGTCATCGGCACTGTCGGAATAACCTGCGTCGCGACTCTGGGTATTGTTTGGAATCCAAAGCGTTCCAGCCGAGGTTGCGCCAGTGCCGCCGACTTGCTCAGATTTCTCGCAAATTAAAACGTCCAGACCTTCGAGCGCCGCCACCAAACCCGCGGTCATGCCGCCCGGTCCGGCGCCGGCAACCAATAGATCGACCTCACGGTCCCATCCGTTTT
>CAYZDH010000149.1:0-2296 GCA_964477025.1 uncultured Rhodospirillaceae bacterium
CATTATTTTTGGGTTAGCACCTATCCATCAGACTCAATGACGCCAGATCAGGAACGGGCAATCTATGACCACACCATGAAGGTCTTAGATGAAGATATCCGGATGATAGAGGGTCAGCAGAAACGATTTGATCCAAATTTTGAGATGATAGATATCAATGAGGATGCGGGCCAAATTAGTATGCGCGCCACCCTGGATCAGCTAATAGCCGAGGAACAAAAAACTGCGTGATTTCGTCCCCGTGAGGCTTCTAACATAAACTCAAGCCAACTATCGGTAAATTTTTCTCCTTAGTCGCCAGATGCCCCTTGCACTGCCGCGCCGAGTCGTGGAAAACACACACGTTGTTATAATTAGTTTATTCACTGTTGGCCGCAGCAGCCGAATTCTGTAACGGCTCGACAAAAGATTAAAATATGCCCAAACGGACAGACATTGAAAGCATCCTAATAATAGGCGCGGGGCCTATTGTTATAGGTCAAGCCTGCGAGTTTGATTATTCGGGTACCCAAGCATGCAAAGTACTAAAAGATGAGGGTTTTCGGATCATTCTGGTTAACTCTAACCCCGCTACAATTATGACCGATCCTGATCTAGCGCACGCAACTTACATAGAACCAATTACACCCGAATTCGTCGCGCGGATCATTGAAAAGGAGCGCCCCGACGCTCTACTACCGACAATGGGTGGCCAAACCAGCCTAAATACAACCCTTGTGCTTGCGCAGGATGGCACTCTAGAAAAATTCGGTGTGGAATTGATTGGCGCCAGCCTGGAGGCCATCGAGAAAGCCGAGGACAGGGAACGCTTTAAAGAAGCGATGGAAAAAATTGGTCTCAAATGCGCTAGAGGTTTGGTGGCGACCACCATGGAAGAGGCCTGGAAAGCGTTGGAGATAACTGGCCTGCCAGCAATTATCCGACCATCTTTTACACTCGGCGGCACCGGCGGGGGTATAGCCTATAACAAGGAACAATTTCGTGACATCGTGCGGAGTGGATTTGATGCGTCACCGTCGCATTCCGTTCTGATAGAGGAGTCCGTATTAGGCTGGAAAGAATTTGAGATGGAAGTTGTCCGCGACCGGGCGGATAACTGTATCATAATTTGCTCAATTGAAAATGTTGACCCGATGGGTGTTCATACCGGTGACTCGATTACGGTTGCCCCGGCGCTTACTCTCACCGACAAAGAATATCAAATTATGCGCAACGCCTCACTCGCCGTATTAAGGGAAATCGGCGTGGATACGGGCGGCTCTAACGTGCAATTCGCGATAAATCCCCAAGACGGCCGCATGGTCATAATTGAGATGAATCCCCGCGTCTCACGCTCCTCTGCACTCGCATCTAAAGCCACTGGCTTCCCGATCGCTAAGGTCGCAGCACAACTTGCGATTGGTTATACGCTGGACGAGCTGGACAACGATATCACTGGTGTTACCCCTGCTTCTTTCGAGCCAACTATTGATTATGTTGTAACCAAGGTGCCGCGCTTTACCTTCGAAAAATTCCCCGAAACAGAAGCTACACTGACGACATCCATGAAATCAGTTGGTGAAGCGATGGCAGTGGGCCGAAACTTTGCCGAATCTTTGCAAAAAGCCCTGCGATCAATGGAGACTGGTTTAACTGGTCTTAACGAAATTGATATTAAACGAACCGAAACATCGGAACCGCCCGACAAAAATACCGTGCGCGCCGCCCTTGCAGTGCCCTCACCGGATCGCCTGTTAGTTATTGCTCAGGCATTTCGATACGGACTTAGCCTAAAGGAAATAGCCCAAGCCTGTCATTTTGACCCATGGTTTCTGGCTCAAATAGAAGACATTGTGCAAGAAGAAGCTAAACTTCAGTCAAACGGGCTGCCTAAAACGCCCGAAGAAATTATATACTTAAAGTCGATGGGTTTCTCAGATGTTCGGCTTGCCGAGCTAACCGGACTTGATGAGTCTGCGGTTTCCGATACACGCCGCGCGATGAAGGTAACACCGGTTTTCAAACGCATTGACACCTGCGCCGCTGAAATTCCTTCTACGACACCGTATATGTACTCGACTTATGAAGGTGATGGGCTCAGTCCAGCGGAATGTGAGGCTTACCCAAGCGATAGGCAGAAAATTATAATCCTCGGCGGGGGTCCGAATCGGATTGGTCAGGGTATCGAGTTTGATTACTGCTGCGTTCACGCGATATACGCCCTCCAGGAAGCCGGCTTTGAATCAATCATGGTCAACTGCAACCCTGAAACCGTATCAACAGATTATGACACTTCTGATCGTCTATATTTTGAACC
>CAYZDH010000149.1:2396-6698 GCA_964477025.1 uncultured Rhodospirillaceae bacterium
GAAGCAATGGAAATAATTGAGCGCATAGGATTTCCGATCGTCATACGTCCGTCATATGTTCTTGGTGGACGAGGCATGGAAATAATTTTTGGCAAAGATGCGCTGCAACGATATCTCAAAGATGCAAACTGGATTTCAGAAGATAATCCCGTACTCCTCGACTCATATTTGAGAGACGCTATAGAAATTGATGTCGATGCACTGTCTGACAATCAAGGCAACGTCCATGTCGCCGGTATCATGGAACATATTGAGGAAGCCGGAATTCACTCAGGCGACTCCGCTTGTTCATTGCCTCCTTATTCTTTATCCGAAGATCTATTGGAAGAGATCAAACGGCAAACAATTTTACTCGCAAAAGAACTCAAAGTTGTCGGCCTTATGAATGTGCAATTTGCGATAACAAACAATAAAATCTATGTTTTAGAGGTTAATCCGCGTGCGAGCCGTACAGTTCCTTTTGTTGCCAAAGCCACCGGCGTGCCCGTCGCAAAAGTGGCTGCTAGAATTTTGGCGGGCGAAAACCTTGATGTTGTTTTACGGTCCTATCCAGTTCTCGGAAGCGGAAACCATATAGCTATAAAGGAAGCAGTTTTCCCTTTCGCCCGTTTTAGCGGTATTGATACGTTGTTAGGCCCAGAAATGAAATCAACAGGGGAAGTTATGGGCATTGATGTTGATTTCGCCCGCGCCTTCGCAAAATCCCAGCTGGGCGCCGGGCAAATAATCCCGGTTCAAGGTACAGCTTTTTTATCTGTAAAAGATTCTGATAAACCAGCGATAGTTTTACTGGCGAAGCAACTGGTCGAGATGGGGTTTAATTTGCTTGCGACTGAGGGTACAGCCAAATCATTAAAGATTGCGGGTATGGAACCAGAATCCATTAACAAGGTCATGCACGGCCAGCCGCATATTGTAGATGCTATGACTGATGGCCGCGTCGATATTGTTTTTAATACGGCTGGGGGAGTGGCAGAGATTTCTGATAGCCGTAGCTTGCGAGAAACAGCCCTTTTGAACCAGATCCCCTATTACACGACGGTTGCTGGTGCACGCGCAGCAGTTGCAGCAATTTCAGCCCTACGCATTGGAACCCTTGAAGTTGCTCCATTACAGTCTTATCTTGGAAACTCGTTTTGAATAAAACTTATTAAACAAAGCCCACAGTTGCGATTGTGGGCCTATTGTTTTTGTCTGCTTTTTTTAACAAAAGGGGTGAACCATGGATAAGGTTCCCATGACTTTAGACGGATTTGAGCGACTTGAAGAGGAATTAAAGCGCCTCAAGACAGTTGAGCGTCCGGAGATTATCAAAGCCATCGCAACAGCTCGCGAACATGGTGACCTTTCGGAGAACGCGGAGTACCACGCCGCAAAAGAACGTCAATCTTTTAATGAAGGTCGGATTAGCGAAATCGAGAACAAAATTGCTAATGCTGAAATTATCGACGTATCCAAACTATCTGGCAAAAATGTGAAGTTTGGAGCTAAGATAAAGTTGACGGACGAAGATACTGACGAAGATTCTTCCTATCAAATTGTTGGTGAACACGAGGCTGATATTAATAATGGTTTATTGTCTATTAATGCCCCATTAGCGCGCGCATTGATTGGCAAAACGGTGGGAGACTCCGTAGAGGTCGTAACACCTAAGGGCAGTAAAGGTTATGAATTAATTAAGGTTAGTTTTAAATAGCCCCTCTGACTTCGTGACTATCCATCATTCAGGATCAATTGGTACACCTGGCCTGTGGGTTTTAGTTCTAATTGCCAATGCAGATTTTACCACGCTAACATTTGGAGCGGCTGTTAATTGGCTTGTCAAAAATCGCTGATACCTATCCCAGTCAGTAGCAACAATTTTGATTAAAAAATCCGTTTCGCCCGCAAGCATGTGACACTCGCGGACCTCTGGCCAGCTCTCAACCAACTCTTCAAATGCCACAAGATCCGCTTCCGCTTGGCTATGAAGACCAACATGAGCAAATACAGTGACACCAAATCCTAGAGCCGCGGGGTTGACGTCTGCATGGTATCCGCGAATACACTTAGTCTGTTCGAGTGTTCGTACACGTCGTAGACATGGTGGGGGAGAAATTCCCACTCGTTTAGCAAGTTCAACATTGGTCATTCTTCCATTATCCTGAAGATCACGTAGGATTTTGAGATCGATCCGATCGAGTTTGATTTGGACCATTGCTTGCCCCTCGCTAGTGTATGTGTTGACGTAATTATATTATAAGTATGAGACATTATCTTTCAACGGGGCGCAATCATCGATCGCGGCCGAAATATCGGTTATTACTTTGCTAAACGAAAATCTTAAATGTTGGGTTGTAACGGATGGTAAGGCGGGAATGGAAAGCCAGTGCGTTGGACTTGCCGAAAGACTAGGTCTAGCGCCAACAATCAAAAGAATTTCGCCGCGATTTCCTTGGTCTTTTTTGCCGCCACATCTTTGGGCAAAACCGTTTTTAGCTGCCGGGCCTGCAGGCGATAAGTTTAAGCCTCCATGGCCCGACATCTTAATTGCGACAGGTCGCCAAACCGTGGCCTTAGCCCTTGCAATTAAAAAAGCTAACCCGGGTACTTTCTCGGTTCAAATCCAGAACCCAACCATCGCGCTCAACCGGTTTGATATCGTCATTGCCCCGCAGCACGACCAGCTAGTTGGAGAAAATGTTGTTTCAACATCTGGAGCTCTGCATCAAGTCACAGAACGACGGCTGAAAAGTGCGCGGAAAGAATTTTCCGCTGAATATGGGGATCTTAAGAAGCCCCTAATCGGGGTCCTGGTTGGCGGGAGCAACCAAACTTTTCGATTTACCGACGCGAAAGGAAAACAGTTTGTAACGCTCCTCCGCGAGGTATTAAATAATAGCGGGGGCAGTCTGATAATCACTCCTTCCCGCCGAACAGACCCTCAAATTTTAAAAATTATAAAAGAAGGCCTTCCCGACGTGGGCATCAAAATCTGGGACGGTAAGCGGAATAATCCATATTTTGGAATACTGGCTCACGCCGAAGCGCTAATCGTAACAGGGGACTCTGTCAATATGATCTCCGAGGCCCTAGCGACAGGGAAACCAGTCCATATTTTTAAATTATCTGGCGGTAATGCAAAATTTGATCGTTTTCATAAAGAACTTGAAGAATTAGATAAAACTAGACCGTTTGAAGGCCGGATAGAACACTGGCAGTATCCTGGTACAGATGACATGACAATCGCTGCTGATGCCATCGAGAAAGCATGGGCTTCGTATAGGAATTGAAATTTAGCGGTGGCACCATTAAGACAGTGCTAATACAATGTCCCGTTCTTTAGGATCTTCTGATGTCGGCAATCGACCTCGACAGCTTTAACTCAACGCCACTGAAAAAAGATCCCTATGATTTTTTAATTGTCCCCGGGTTTATTGCTGCGGATTCAATCGAAGCAATCGACCGAGACTACCCGCGAATCACAAAAGGAGGCAGTTTTCCTCTAGAAAATCTAGAGTATGGTACAGCCTTCAAAAGGCTAATTGCAGAGCTCGAGGGTCCAGAAATTCGTTACGCCTTCGAACAAAAATTCAATCTAAACCTCAAAGACCGTCCGACTATGATTACAGCGCGAGGCCATTGCCAAGCCAAAGATGGTAAAATCCATAATGATAGTAGGAGCAAGCTGATTACGGTACTTATTTATATGAACACTGAATGGTCTCAGCAAGGCGGTCGCTTAAGAGTTTTGCGGTCTAACAATTCGCTTGACGATCATGCAGCTGAGGTACCACCCGAAGCAGGTACTCTAATCGCTTTCCGGCGTGACCATCGATCCTTTCATGGCCACAAGCCCTTTATCGGCGAGCGTCGTGTCATTCAGCTCAACTGGGTGCGTGATAAAACTGTGTTGCGGAATGAGAAACAACGGCATCGTTTCTCGGCATGGCTAAAATCTCTTCTTTCTAATTCGTAGACGCTAGGATTTCGGATATGCCGCTAACGATTGAGACTTTTAGTAACGTAGAAGGTGGAAATTCGTTTTATAAGGCAATCAGCCACCCCTTGACCGCACAAAAATCTTTTAACTTTATTGAGAACCTCTCTAATTCTGGTCCAGTCGCGATCTATGACCCGCAAGGTTTCTTTTCCGGGTTTGCCGAGTTCTATGATTTATCAAGCATAAACATTGTTCAATCATTCGTACAAAATCGGGATAAAATTGGCACCACTGTTGCGGGACTAGCAGCACAACCAATTACCGATCTGCCAAAAACCGACGCGAACACTCTCCTAATCGCAGCTTTTGACTCAAAAAAA
>CAYZDH010000150.1:0-6676 GCA_964477025.1 uncultured Rhodospirillaceae bacterium
GATATTTACGCCAAGGAATGCGGCTTTGGTCGATCAAAGCTACCGGTCGTCTCCGCATTCCATAATTTATTGATGGATGACGTTCCCGCCAAATGGCCAACTGTCCGTTGGGGGTTTGTCGAGGTCAGTGCCCAATGGATCCCCTACGCATTGAACGATATGGATATCCGTTTTGGGCGTCGTGGCAAGGAACTTTCCCCAAGTATCATGGCAGACAATAACATTTATGTGGCCTGCCAGGTGACGGACGATCTCGACTGGGTCTTGAAATATTCCGGAGAGGATACGCTTCTAGTTGGCACAGATTATGGCCATGCTGATACATCGGCTGAGATTGAAGCGCTGCGAAAATTACGCGACGATGGGAAGGTTTCTCCTGCAGCCGCTGATAAAATTCTTAACGATAACGCTAGGGCATTTTACGGTCTGTAATAAACCGTCACAACCTATTCTGTTTTGATCGTTTTCTGCATAAATTTGTCGAAGGTTGCAGCAATTTCGTTGTAGTAAGGCGCCCATTTATCGAAGGGAACGACATCAACATCCTGAAACTCCAGGGGCAGTTTGTGTAATATTGATCCAGGGATGAGACGGTGGGCGTTCCCCGCTGATTCAGCAGCATGAGTATTGTCGTTGCCGGGGATAATAATGGTCGGCGCGGTAATTGAATTTAGCTCCGAATCTTTCATGCCCATGACATTTAGGTTGGCCCCGGCAACAAAAAGCTCACGCAATTCACGCAATGTTTTGATAAAATTTTCTGGATCCAATGCCATCAATGTATGACGATGTTTCGGATTGGCAGTGATCCGGTCTCTATAAGCTTCGGTCTCACATACAGCAGCCATGCCGCCCTCGTCGGCAGCTCGAATGAATTGGTCGTAATAGTTTTCTGGCAGGCGCCCAGCCGCGAATGCGCCCCCGGTAACTCGCATCAGCAATAGTCCGCGTGTTGCTTCAGGATGCCGTAGGCCAAAAAGCATAGACATCCGCGCACCCGATGCGGACCCCCCGACGAAGGCGGGGAGGGCATCGTGCTGACTAAGAAGCCCGTGCAAATCATCGGCCCAGACGGCTTCTTCTGTTTCTTTATAACTCAAAGAGATGTCAGAGGCCCCTACATTGCGGCGGTCATGCAGCATAACGCGGTAGCCCTTGGCGGCCACGTACTCAGCAAGAGGCTCAGCCTCTTTGTATTCACGCCGTCCACCAGGGTTCAACGATACCCAGGGTCCTTTCCTGCCAACGATCTTAAAATTGATCTTTACGCCGCGAACGGAAGTAAAGCGCATGATCTTTTCCCTTATTTATTAGACCCTATTCGTAAAATGCACCGTCTCGATATTTGATATTATCCGAAATGAATGTCTCGTCTATGTCACGTTCCGATGGGTTTAACACCTGCACCAACTGCGTTCGGTATTTGGATGAAGCCACCCACCACATCTATCCCTTCAAAGGGATCGTCGAGAAGCCGAGCAAATTCACCAAATTCACTTGCATACCAGAGGTCGGGAAGCGAGGAGGCGAGTTGCATCGCATGGGCGTTGAGAAGGCGTGATCCCACATGAGCGCCAAACCGGTACCTAATATTGCCCGCCTTACATATTTGGGCGGCAATTAGTGTGTTCCAAAGTCCACCAAGTTTGGGCACTTTCAGGCTTATAGCGTCAACGATTCGGTTTTCTACTAGATGAGCTACTTCTTGAATTGAGCCGGCGCTTTCATCCGCTTCCACCGTGACCGGCACGGAATCTGTGACTATTTTCATGCCCTTATAGTCATCCATGGCGACTGGCTGTTCGACGAGGTCGAGGCGATACGTCGCCATACCACTGAGGGCTGCGATCGCGTCTTTGGGTGAATAGGCTTGATTGGCATCGACCGTTAGATTGGCCTCCTCGCCAAGACGTTTACGGATAGCAGCGACGCGCGCGATGTCGAGATTTACATCCCCGTGTACCTTGATCTTGAAATAGCGATAGCCCTGATTGAATAAAATTTGTGCTTGTTCGGCCATTTCCTCAGGACTCTTGATGGCGAGAATTCTAAGGACAGGAAATTCAGTGCGCACCGCACCCCCAAACAACCTATTTAAGGGAACGTTCATTGATTTTGCGGCTAGGTCAAAGAGCGCGTTATCGATGGCGGCTTTCGCTTGATTATTCCCTGACAGGGCTTGATCCATCTTGATACGGATCGCTGACATCTCCAGCGCATCATATTCTTTTACATGGGGAATTAACCTCTCAAGGGTTCCTGTCAGGCCTTCCATGCTGGCCCCCATGTGGGCGGTGGCTGAGGCATATCCATAACCGGTTAGGTTGTCATCGGTTTCTATGAAAACGATGACACCTTCGGTTACAGGACTGGCCCCCAAGGCAAACCGCCAACTTGGATCTTCCTTCCGCATGATGCACGGTTTGAGTTTTATATCGGTAATTTTCATTAAGTTATATCTCGAGGTGAAAAGGCACCATCAGATTCGCTAATGGTAATTGGGGTAGTGTCTTGGATAATTTTAAATTCTATTTTTAATGCCGAGCATGCCTTTGGTAACCCTAATTTCTACTGGCATAACTGACACTAGTCCTAAATTCAATTTTGCCGTCATATTAGAAGCCGCTCCTATCTTTTGCCCAATTTTGAAAAATCGTAGCATTGACCTCTGACAGTCGACAACCTGCGCAATAATACTTTAAATGAGGTCATGACAAATCCCTGCCAGCCGCCCGACCCAAATTGGCGTGCTCCCACGACGCGCCCACCCGTTGGAACGTGTGATTGTCATGTTCATATCATGGGCCCATTTGACACGTTTGCTTTATCGGAGCAACGCGGCTACACGCCAGAGGAATGCTCTATCGAAACTTACCAAGAGATTATGGATATTTTGGGCATCGACCGTGCGGTCATTGTTCAGGGTAGTGCGCACGGTAATGATAATCGAGTTACCGTCGATGCGGTGGGTAAGCTCGGCGACCGGGGAAGGGGGGTTGTGTTAGTTCCTCCTGACATCTCCGATAATGAGCTAGACGCATTTAAGTTGGCAGGTATCTGTGGATTGCGGCTCTCGACAATCTCCAAGGCCGGTTACGGTACAGAACACCTGAAGACTATGGTAAAACGAGCCCAGGAACTTGACTGGATGGTTCTCCTGCATTTTGGGAATGTCGATGAGATCATCGGACAGATGCAGTTGCTTGAAAACATGCCTATTAATTTTGTTATTGATCATCAGGGCCGACCTCTGGGCAAGCAGGGGACGGATTGTGAGGGCTTCCAAGCGCTGCTTAATCTTATTCGGAACTCCGAGAATTGCTGGGTCAAACTTAGTAGTTGGTATCGCCAATCAGCTGCGGGGCCGCCGTATGAAGATATGCGGCCATTCATCGAGGCGTTGGTAGAGGCCCGGCCGGATAAACTGATATGGGGTAGCAATTGGCCGCACCCTAATTTCAAAGGAAAAATGCCCAACGATGCCGATCTGTTGCAGCAAATGATTGACTGGTCTGGTTCGATGGAGCTGGCTGAAGCAATACTAGTAAATAATCCGTCGCGTTTGTTTGGATTCCCAAATTAACGCGACGAGAATATGGCAATGACCAGAGAAAAAAGAAATGTCCTTGTATTAGCAACCTGCCAGGTTCTGTTCGGAACCGGTCGATCTCTCCTGATCGTGACAGCACCGTTGATTGCTTACAGCATAGCCTCGCACAAAGGGTTGGCGACCCTGCCAACGTCATTAGTAATCGTTGGAACCGCAATAATGACTATACCAGCGTCCTTGTTTATGCGCCGTGTCGGGCGGAAGGTGGGCTTTATTCTGGGGTCATTGATCGGTGTAGTTAGTGGACTGGTGCGTGCATACGAGGTTCTGCATTCTGATTTTTGGTTGTTCGCATTTGGGGCACTTCTTTTCGGATTTTTCGCCGGCTTTGCCCAGCTTTATCGATTTGCCGCAGCAGATGTCGCTAGCGAAGATTTTAAGAGTAAGGCGATTTCTCTTGTCCTGGCGGGTGGTGTGGTGTCCGGCTTTCTGGGGCCGGAATCGGCCAAGATTGGGCAACACATGGTGACCTCAGTACCTTTCGTTGGCGCCTATCTTATTTTAACTGGTGTCACTGTTCTCGCTATCTTTGTGCTTCTGCTTCTTGATATTCCGAAACTTACTCCACAAGAACGCGCTGGACCCCGCCGACCGATGATGCAAATTATGAAACAGCCAGTATTTTTGGTTGCGGCAACCGCGGCGATGATTTCGCAGGGTGTTATGAACTTCCTCATGACTGCCACGCCCATCGCGATGGCTCACGCACACCACCAATTTTCCGACACCGCCTTAGTTATCGAGTGGCATATCTTTGGGATGTTTGCGCCAGGTTTTGTGACGGGCCACCTGATAAATAAGTTTGGCGAGACAAAAATGATTATTACGGGGTTAACTCTGCAATTTTTTTGCGTCGGCGTAGCCTTAATAGGTGTCGAGGTTGCTCATTTCTGGTTGTCCATGTTGTTACTTGGCATCGGCTGGAATTTTGCTTTCACCGCTGGGACCTCCTTGATGACTACGGCTTACACCGTTTCAGAACGTGCTAAAACCCAGGGGGCCATGAACTTTTTAATTTATGGATTTGTTTCGGTGTTGTCTCTTTCGTCGGGAGCGCTGGTGCATTTTTTTGGTTGGGATATTGTTAACCTTGGTGCCATTCCTTTTCTCGCTTTGGCGGTTGGGACAACCCTGTGGTACGCCATTCATCAAAATCGTTCGACTGCCGTCTCGACGTAGGACCTCTTCCGGGATAGAAATGAACGACTAATTATTTTTAATTTGGAGGCGTTATGATCGACTTCTTATTTCCAACCGAAGGCATGGGGTCCCAGACCCTTCGTACTGCCGCCGAGGCAGCCTACGGAGGCGGCGACATTTTTGAAATTTCTCGTGTTCTTCGGGACATTCAACCCGGCGATAAAGATGGATTTGAACAGGCTTGGATCGATAAAGCCGAAGATACGGAAGAGCGCGCAAAAAAAGCTGAAGCCGCCGGTCATACTCGTACCGCGATGAGTTATTACTATGCAGCTAACCAGTATTGGCGCATGTCGGATGTTTTGCTCACGATTGAACGCAATGATGACAAGCGCGAACGTTTTATTAAATCGCAGGAGTGCTTTCAGGCGGGTGCAAAATATAACGACCCCAAAATTGAAGTGATTGAGGTGCCTTGTGGTGACGAGGTTTATGAGGGTTATTTTTGCCATCCTCGAAACCCAAAAACCGAGAAATGGCCCGCAGTTTTATTCCTTGGAGGCGCCGATGCTTTTGCCGAGGAAATCTATTTTGGCGGGAGCGAGCTTTGCGAGCGTGGTTACGCAATGTTGCTCGTTGACACTCCCGGACGCGGCTCCTCAATGTACGTCAAAAATATTCCGACGCGTCCGGATTATGAGGTGCCTGGTAAGGCGTGTTTTGATTACCTGTTTTCACGGCCAGAGATTGATCCCGATCGCGTCGCGTTGATGGGGATTTCTATGGCGGGTTATTATGCCCCGCGCGTTGCAGCGTTTGAGGATCGTATCAAGGCCCTCGTGGCATGGTGTGGCTGCTACTCTATTCTTGATGATCTTTATCTTCATTACGATCACCTTCAGCCCACATGCCAGCGGCTACTCGGTGGTGTGACTGACGAGGAAGCTAAAGAGCAACTTAAGGCTTTTTCGATGGCGGGCATCGCTAAGAATATCAAGGTCCCGACCATCATGACCCATGGGTCAAAGGATAAGCTAATGGATGTTGAAGGCGCTAAAAAGCTCTTTGATGAGATTGGAGCAAAAGATAAAACGCTGCATATCTTCGATGATCCAAAGGTAGGCGGTACAGTCCACTGTGCCCATGACTGTTGGGTACATCAAATGCCAATGTTGATGGATTGGCTAGAAGACCACGTATAACTGGGCGGATTATTACTAGACGGAGGAAAGTTGCGGTGAGGGTTTAATGCAAGCCAACGCCGCATGCTTTATGGCTTTGTATTGGCTTCCTCACTTATAGAGTATTCGCCCTCTTTTAACCGGCTGAGATTTCCTTCCGATCGAATTTCGTCGAGGGCCAGAATTACTTCTCGGCCATCACGGGTTCCGATTGCTGCCATTAGTTCTTGATAGCTTTTAGGTCCATGTAAAAGCGCTGCCCGGATCGATTTAAATTTTTTTCCTTCGATCTTAGGTGGTTCGGGAACTGTAAACTCAATTGAGTTTCTTTTGTCGTTGGGAATAGTTAAATCGAACCCCGCCTTCGCACCAACCTTCGCACCATAAAGTGACGGGTCGAGCGGTAGGGTACGCATCCCCCCTTGAATAATTAGGTCGCGATCAGGTTGAAACCGTGTGGCCAATGCCCATTCCATTTGGTCACTATCAAAAATATCGATGTCGTCGTTAACAACAAAGACATTTTTAACGTTGGCCAAACATCCAAAAGCCGCGGCAATTGCGTTCCGCGCTTCACCGGGAACGCGAGGGCGCATTGAAATGCGAAGATTAAACATACCGGCACCGGCGCCTGTAGCATTAACGGCAAGCGGTTCGCGGATGGCTGTTTGTAATGCTCTCCAAACGACAGCTTCTGATTTAAGTGTGTTTAGAACCGCCGTATCGGTTCGCCCTATATGAGGCC
>CAYZDH010000151.1:0-360 GCA_964477025.1 uncultured Rhodospirillaceae bacterium
GATAAGAATGAAAGACAAACGCATAATAAACTCCCCAAATTTCGTCAGCCTAAATCAAGTCGCGGCGTTTAATTTAAAACTAAGTAAGACCCAACAACTTTTAAGATCTCAGCCAAGCCGTGCCCCAGAGGTTTAACGTACGTTCCTCATGAGGCCATTCACGTGGTTCTTGTTCCCAGGTCATTAATTCAATCTCCGCCGAGATCTCGAGTTTATTACCATCGGGATCCTCAACAAAAATAAATAGATTATTCCCAGCCCCATGACGTCCAGCGCCCCAAACGATGGGGATACGTTCCTCTGAAAAATGATCGCCCCAGTCTCGGATGTCAATCCAGAAGGTACTTTCGAAACAAAAAT
>CAYZDH010000151.1:370-6663 GCA_964477025.1 uncultured Rhodospirillaceae bacterium
TTGGGTCCATATCAGAATCAAAAACAGTATCAGACTTCCGAAAGCCTAGTGTGTTGGTAAAGAAAGACACCTGATCAGCCAACTGGGTAGTTGCAAATACGATATGCTGCAAACGGCCAGGCAATTGATCCCTCCCAGCCTTGCCCCGCAACGGAACGCCAAAGACAAAGACATTGCCGTCGTGATCCGTGATAGAGATCGCATTATCACAAAATAGAGGCGTTCTAAATTCTTCGATATTGCATTTAGCTGCCGCGAATTCTTTTGAAATGTCAGAGAGATGCGAGCTATCTCCAACAGCGTAAGATGAAAATGCGACCTCTGATTTCTTCCCTGGTAAAATTATAATATTTCGTTCAGCGCCACTTAAAAGCCAGCTGTTGCCATGGGTTACCTTTTCGTACCCCATAGCTTTTACGTACCAGTCGGCTAATACTTCTGGATTTTCAGTGGTTAAAGCGAAGTGATGCAGGCGTGCGGGCCAGATCAGTTTATTTTCAGCCAATTTCTTTCAACCCTCGTTTTTGAGCGTTTCACTGTGTTTAAGTGAATATAACACTTGTGAACAGCGCTGCATGTTATTAACTCATTAATTATTGATAATTTAACGTGAAGACTGCTTCGCATTACCGTTCTACCAAATGAGGACCTCAATAAGATGAGCAGGACCTTCAAAACCGAATTGAAAATTCAAAATTCTGTTACTTAGAAGCGAGCTGAGTTGCTGAAGACAAAATTATGACACCGGGTGGATCCCATTTTTTGTCAGAAACTCAATCATGAAGCGGTCAAATAACCAAGGTTGCTCGAGCTGACAGGCATGGCCAGCGCCAGGTAAAGTTTTTAGGTCACAACCCGGTATACGTTCCTGCAAAGCAAAGGCCCTCTGATGCGAATTGTCTTCACTACCAGTTAGGATAATGGTTGGGCATTTAATTCCAGAAAAATGTGCCTCGGCCTCTTCCGCCATCATAGCCTCAAACTGATAGATAATAGTTTGGGCATCTGCCGTATCATTTCGTTCAGTAAATAAGTCAGCAAAGTAATGAGCCATCGGCGTTGTTCGAAATGAGGCACTCATATCCTGAAATGTATACTCCCAACGATAATCGACGCCCTTAGTCTCATATTGTTCTATCCGGCCCGGCGCGAACGGCTTTCCAGGGTTATAGCCCGTCCCGGACAGGATCATTGCCAAAGTATTGTCAGGTCGCTGATGATACATATAAGGAGCGATAGCGGAACCAACTGAACAACCAACCAAAATTGTATCTTCACCCTTGCCGACGGCCTCATCAACCGCCTCCCAACATCCCTGGGCCATATCTTCCATAGTCAGCGCTTTATCAGCTGTTGGCGACCGACCATAACCGGGGATATCGATCCCAACGCATCTATACCAGCTAGAAAAATGGCCCATCTGGTAGAGCCAGCAGGACTGGTCCATAGGGTTGGGATGAACAAAGGCGATGACTGGCCCCTTCCGACCCATTCGCTCAAAATATAGAGGACCTTTTATATGTTCAGCCATGATGTACCCTGCCTTTCGTTTTTATATAATAAAACCCTATGCATTGATGTCTATTTGGACAAGAGACCCCTTTGGTAAAACTATGGAAATAACAGCTAAATGTCGCCTCTATGGATGTGCGCTTTAATTTTTATCTGCGACGATTTTTTTCTTGATAAACGCACTGCCATAAAAACCAAAAAGCGCACCAACCTGAAGTATTAGTTGTACAAATTAGATGCTCTGAATGGACCTTAGGGATACTACGCGTTACCGTTCCATATTAGCGAACAACCAGAAAGAAGAGTAGATCGGTTATGGCTGAATTTGAGAATAAAAAATTCGATTACGTGATTGTCGGCGGGGGATCAGCAGGCTGCGTCGTTGCCAGCAGGTTAAGCGAGCGATCAAATAATAACGTACTACTCCTGGAGGCCGGTGAGGATTTCCCTCCCGGCACAGAGCCAATGGAAATCCGCGACACTTTTGCCGGAACAGCCCACAGTAACCCGCGTTTTACCTGGCTTGGCCAAACCGTCGCCTGGGGACCACGCCCCAGCAACGCCCCTGATACCCGCAAGCGAGTTCGCTATGCCCAAGGGCGAGTTATCGGCGGAGGTTCATCGGTCAATGGCATGATCTCAATTCGGGGAGTACCGACGGATTACGATGGATGGGTTGAACGCGGTGCCAAAGGTTGGGGCTGGGAGGACGTACTACCCTATTTTAAGAAGCAAGAAACCGATGTCGATTTCGACGGACCCTTGCACGGTCAGGATGGGCCAATGGCTGTACGACGGATTTTTGAAGACCGTTGGCCGGGTTTTACCAAGGGTTTCGTTGAAGCGGCTAGAGAAGATGGCTGGACCGACTTGAAAGATAAAAACGCTGTTTTTGGCGACGGCTATTTTCCAATCGCTGTCGCCAATCAGGAAGGGCGGCGCACCTCAACGGCAACTGCTTACCTTACGAAAGAAGTTCGGGCGCGACCCAATTTTGATATTCTTGGTGAAGCCCGCGTCGAGAAGGTCCTGTTCTCTGAAACGCAGGCCACCGGTGTGCGCGTTCACCGCCGTGGGGAAGTGTTTGATATTCAGGCCAATGAGGTGATTGTCAGCTCCGGCGCGCTGCACTCCCCGGCCCTGCTACTGCGCTCCGGTGTGGGCCCGGCAAGTGAACTTAACGCAAGGGGTATCAATGTAGTGGCTGATCGCGCTGGAGTCGGGAAAAATTTGATGGAACACCCCGGCGTTAATTTTGGATGCTATATGAAAAAAGGTTCTCGCCTACCGCCTGAACTGCGTCTGCCAATGTATGCGGGGATGCGCTGGTCTTCCGGTGTGGAGGGATGCCCAGCGGGTGACATGTATATGATCCCAATGAACAAATCGTTTTGGCACGCGGTCGGCGAGCGGGTAGGACTGATGATGCTGTGGGTCAATAAATCATATTCGACGGGTGAAGTGAGGCTCCACGCCGATGATCCGATGGGTATGCCAGATGTCGACTTCAACATGTGTTCTGATGAGCGGGACCTAGAACGGCTCAAAATCGGCACTCGGTTCATGGCAAAACTATGCGAAAAACAAGGACTACAAGAAAAACTGCATGATGTTTTTCCAATCAGCTATAGCGATCGGGCTCGGCGCTACGCCGTCTATAATATCTCTAACAAGTTTCAGACGTGGGTTGGAGGGCAATCGATGGATCTCTCGGGGCCATTGCGTCGGTGGGTCATCCGGAACTTCATTTCCGATGGATTAACCGTCAGAGACATTCTCGAAGACGACGACACTATGACCAAATGGATACATAAAACTGTACTCGGCCATTATCACGCATCTTGCACAAATAGAATGGGGGGCCCAGATGACCCTGGTGCCGTTACCGACCCATCGGCAAAGGTCTATGGCGTTAAAGGACTGCGCGTGGCCGATGCGTCAATCATGCCCGCAGTGCCCTGCGCTAATACCAACTTCCCGACAATCATGGTTGGGGAGAAAGTTGCGGGAACAATATTAGCAGAAGGGTGATGCAATTTTAATTAGCTCGCCCAGACCTCCACTGCTACTTAATTGACCGTTAAACGATATAAGCTGAACCTACTCGGGAAAACGCAAAATGAGCAAAAAACCAAAATCAGGTGGACCGGTGTCCAGTGAATTTATTGCCGATTTAGCGGCAGCAAGCCGGATCCTAGCAGAACGTGGTGTGGTCGACGCCTTTGGCCATGTATCTCAACGTCATCCCGATGTGGCAAACCGCTACTTCATGTGTCGTGCCAAGGCTCCCGCATTAGCAACCCCCGAAGATATCATAGAGTATGATCTAGATAGCAACCCGGTAAATGCCGAAGGACGGGGCAGTTTTCTCGAACGCTTTATTCACGGCGAGATTTTTAAAGCCCGGCCAGACCTCAACTCAATAGTTCACAGCCATTCGCCATCGGTTATCCCTTTTGGGCTAGTTGATACAAAAATTGAAGCAATGTTCCATAACGCGGCGTTTCTAGCGGCGGGCGTACCAGTATTTGACATAAGCGAGAAGTATGGTGCCACAGATATGCTGGTCAGCGATGGTGACAAAGGGGAAACCTTCGCAGAATGTCTTGGTGACAAAGATATAGCGTTAATGCGAGCCCATGGCTCAGTCGCGTGTGGTGCTACATTACAGCTGGCAGTATTCCGCGCAGTATTTACCGAGGTAAACTCTAGAATACAGCACTGGACCATGGACCTCGCCAACGGCAGCCCAATTGCCTCACTTGATGAGGAAGAGGGTCGACTGGCCGATGTACCGAACAATGGTGCCTGCATGCGCGCTTGGGATTTGTGGCGCCGTCAGGTTCGTGCCGAAACTAACTGGTGATTGGAAGAAGGGACCTATAAATGAATGACTTACAGGAACAAAAGCTGCAGCTGGTGCAGTGCATCCGGATGCTAGAGCGGAGCGGAATAGTTGATTACAACGGGCATGCCAGCATTCGTCTTCCAGGAGACCGGATCCTCATCAATATTGGAAATCGGATGCGCAGCACTTTAACAGTGGGTGATCTTTGTATCATCGATTTTGATGGCGAGTTAATCGAGGGTGATGGTAAGCCGCCTCTGGAATTCCATCTTCATGCCGGCGTTTATAAGTCACGACCGGATATTGACGCCGCAATCCACTGCCACCCCAAATGGTCGACTATTTTGTCAACCGCCGGACAGGAGTATCTCCCAGTCTATGCCCAGGGGTCTCTAGTTTATCCGCTACCCGTCTTAGATTCACCGGACTCTATTAATAATGTAAAAATGGCCAAGGCATTGACCAACACCATAGGCGACCGTCCCGCCGCTTTGATGAAAGCCCATGGCGCTGTCACTATCGGCAAAACGATCATCGATGCCTTCGTCCTAATGAACTATCTCGAGGACAATGCCGAGCGCCAATATTTGGCATCGCAATTCTGCACACCCTATTCGTTCTCCGACGCAGAACTATTTTTGTGCCGCGAAATATTGTGGACCACGAGCCTTTTCCAACGCACCTGGGACCACTTCAGTGCTAAAATGGCCGAAAGCTGACATAAAGATGGCACAACCAAAGAAATTCTTAATAGCGGGTGTTATGGGCTGGCCCGTAATGCATTCGCGTTCTCCTATGATGCACAACTACTGGATGGAGCAGCAGGGGCTAGCTGGAACCTACTTATATCTTGAGGTCAAACCAGGGGAACTAGAGAATTCTCTTAATTCAATGAAATATCTAGGGTTTTCAGGGTGCAACCTAACAATTCCTCATAAGCTAGAAGCCATGAAGATTGTAGATGAAGTTGATGAGGTCGCCGAAAAGATTGGCGCGATTAGCTGCGTTGTGGTGCGCGAAGACGGTTCATTGTTTGGTACTAATAATGACTGGCTTGGTTTCATTGGCAATTTAAAAGACCAGCAACCTGACTGGAAAGCCAATACCGGACCCTGCACTGTAATCGGGGCCGGCGGTGGCGGACGGGCGGTAATTTACGGATTATTACAAGAAGGCGCCAAAGAAGTCCGGCTAGTCAATCGTTCTCAGGAAAAGGCCGAAAGAATCGCCAAGGAATTTGGTGGACCGATCACGGTCTACCCGTGGAAAGAACGTCATGCCTTACTCGAAGGGGCCACCACAGTCGTAAACGTCACCAATCAAGGAATGGTGGGTGAAGAGGCACTCGATATCAACCTCGATAAACTTTTACCCACGGCGTTGGCCGCTGATATCATCTACACACCCCTGGAATCACCATTCCTTGCTGCAGCGGCCAAACGTCAAAACAAGACCGTCAACGGACTGGGCATGCTTTTACATCAGGGCCCGCCCGCCTGGAAACGCTGGTTCGGAATTGAGCCCACCGTCACAGATGAACTACGTGGGATGTTGGAGCAAAGTATCCTCTCAGAATAAAAAAATTTGCAGCAATTTTCTAGCCAAGGGCACTCTTATCAAGCAGCGACCTGCCACTTCAAAATAGTGATGGGATGCATCTCATAAGCAGCACAATATTCAATTTCAAAGGCCGCCGTAAATTCTATGCCTTCAGCATCGGCGCGGTCTTGGGCTAGCTCTTCGGCAACCCTGCGGGCATTAAGATCGCGTTCTTCTTCTGTCCAACACCGGTAGAGTGGCCAGTCTTTAGAATACTCGTTAACCCATTCGCATCCGGTCATTTCTGAAAGCAAACTATAAGCAAGATGGTCGCGTTTGTCGGCCAATAATGTCGCGCCACGAATAAAGCCCTCATCATCTGTTGAAGCCAGGA
>CAYZDH010000152.1:0-1278 GCA_964477025.1 uncultured Rhodospirillaceae bacterium
GGCTAAACGTCCTTGCGCTGCTTTAAGCCATTTATAGGAAACCCTCGCTGGTTCTCCTATAAATTTTCTAACGATCCCAACTGCTGCCTTCAGATCACCGTCCAAAAGGAACAGCTCCACACGTGCAACTAGCCCTGCGATATCGTCTTTAAGCGCCCCTTCAACCCCCGTTCTACGAAAAGTGATCAGTTTTGAAAGTTTCAAAATAGTCTGATCGACCCAGCCATCTCCGGCAGCCACGTAACTGGCTCGGACAATATCACCAGACAGGATATCAAAACGCCTCTGTAAAACTGTCAGGCTCGGCACTCCTTTAGCCGCATATTTTTGAAGAATCTCCAGCGACACTTTATTTTCAGGATTATTGATTGAAAGCGCCTGGGCCGCAGCAAACGAAGTGCTGAATTCGTTTGCTGTTCGGGTAACATCACGAAGTCGCCCTACTGCGAGCAACAAAGCATCTCGTTTACCGATGCCATAGCTGTCTACTGGCTGAGACTCCAAAGTCCCAACTCGCACACCGAGATTTTTAATTAAAGCACGAAGCGCTAAGTTCTCCCTCTCGAGTGCTATCATTTTCCCATTAGAATTCGTTGCTAACGCGTTAATCGCCTCAGACGTTTCGGCCGACGCGGGCATACTTTTTAAATCTTCTATTTTCTTGCTAAAAACATCTAATTTTTCAGCTAGTACCTCGATCTTGATAGAAAGTGCGCGTTGATTTTTATCAATTTTTTTTATGTCAGTTTTAGCGGGGGCTGCGGATGCCATTTCTGATGTTTTTGCCAATGTTTCTTTGGCATTCTTCAGATCTTTTTCGATACCCAATAATTTTTGGCTAAGCGATTCCACGCGACTCGTGATCGCCGCTGTCCGTCCCACTTCCATCACAGGAGCGATTACTGTGCGCATCCCACTAGGCAGACTAGGGGACCATAGTGGCCACAAAACATATGAAAAGGCAAAGACAAGAAGAAGGCCTAAAATCGAAATAACTCTCCATGGCGTCCCATTTTTTGCAAGGACTTTTGTGTCAGACATCGCTGGGTCACTTTGGGTGTTTCCCTGAGACCGACTACGGGTATCCGATATTTCCTGTTTAGGATTTTCTATTTTCTCGTCTGAAGCCACGGGGTACCTTTTATCTCTTCTCTCAATTCATATAACTTCTGAACTAAAGCCTGCTGTTCAGATGTCTTCGCTATTAATATTTTGTGCCAACCTAAATTTCGGATTGGCTTTGCAACTTCCTCGGAAAGACAAGCTGCCGAAAGCATA
>CAYZDH010000152.1:1378-6591 GCA_964477025.1 uncultured Rhodospirillaceae bacterium
CCCTGACAAACAGCCGGCAACATTTCTTCCGGTTGGAGTATTACTGTGGCCCTATCCAAAAACCCGAGTCGTTTAAGGCCCGCGACGGCAAGAAATGTTGCGTCCACCTCACCAGCTTCGACCTTGCCGAGTCGCGTTTCTACACTACCACGCAAAACTTCTATTTGAATGTCAGGACGCAAATTAAGGAGCATTGCACCTCTGCGAAGCGAAGCAGTCCCTACCTTTGCTCCAAACGGCAACTCAGCCAGGCTTTGAATTGAGGTATCATGAGCAATCAATGCATCGCGTGGGTCTTCGCGGGTCAAAAACGCCCTAATTTCAAGGCCCTTTGGTAAAGTGGTTGGTACGTCCTTCATTGAATGGACCGCAATATCTGCTCGGCCTTCCAAAAGTGCTTCTTCAATTTCTTTAGTGAATTGGCCCTTGCCGCCCAAGAGAGATAGAGACCCGCTCTGAATTTTGTCGCCAGTTGTGCGCATCGGAAGGATTTCAATCCTATCCGGAGAAGCCAAAGAAGGGTTCGTCGACACCAAGGATTCTCGCACGATTTTTGCCTGCTCTATAGCCAGCGGACTAGCGCGCGTCGCAATTCGAATTTTATCGGTCATTTTTTAGCGGCACCGCTTGGTATCAATTTGTGGAAGTCCCTCATTATTTGTGCAATAGAATCACATAAGATGAAAATTCTTGGAATAGAAACTAGCTGCGATGAAACAGCGGCGGCTGTTGTAAACGACAGTCGTAGCATTTTATCCAACGTTGTGCGCTCGCAATTGGAAGAACATGCCCCTTACGGCGGCATTGTGCCGGAAGTTGCGGCTCGTTCTCATATCAGTACGCTCGATTATATTATCACCAAATCTATGACGGAAGCGAAGGTTAAATATAGTGAATTAGACGCAATTGCCGCAACCGCCGGTCCGGGCCTTATTGGTGGCGTCATCGTCGGCGTTATGACCGCTAAGGCCATCGCGGCTGCACGGAACATACCATTCCTCGCCGTCAATCATCTCGAAGGGCATGCCCTGACCGCTCGTTTAACCGATAACATTAGTTTTCCTTATCTCCTGCTACTAGTTTCAGGCGGACATACCCAGCTGCTAATTGTTGAAAACGTTAACCATTATCGACGCCTCGGGACGACGATAGACGACGCAATCGGTGAAGCATTTGATAAGACGGCTAAAATGCTAGGGCTCGGATATCCCGGCGGCCCGGCCGTCGAAATTGAGGCAAGGAAAGGGAAACCAGATCGATTCTCTTTACCGCGTCCACTTAAAGGCCGAGAAGGCTGCAATTTTTCATTTTCAGGGCTTAAAACAGCTGTTCGGGTGACTATTGAAAAACTTCCCGCGGGCGCTCTAAAAACTAGGGATATTGAAGATATTTGTGCGGAATTTCAGGCAGCGGTGGCGGATGTTGTCATAGACCGGGTCTCAAACTCTATTTACGAATTCAAGCGCCGCTGCCCCGAAGGGAATACAATTGTTGTAGCGGGCGGTGTTGCAGCAAATTCTAGCATCAGGTCAGCGCTTTCAGGCGTCGCAGAACTTGAGGGGCTCAAATTTGTTGCCCCTCCCAATAATCTGTGTACGGATAATGCAGCGATGATCGCCTGGGCTGGCCTGGAACGCCTAAAACTCGGCTTAACGGACGGGTTAGACTTTGCACCCCGCCCTCGATGGCCACTTGATCCAGAAGCGGCGGCGGCCGCATTTGCTGGAGTAAAGGCTTAGTTCTTTCACCCTTTCCTTTAACCCCCGTTTTAAGAAAACAACTTCAACGAAATATTGACGAAGGTTTCAGTATCTCAGCAAGCGGACTAAACTGACATCATAAAGAAAGGACTGTGACAATGATCAGCATCGAAGCGAATGCTAACCGTCGCGCTATCGTAAAACAGCCTGATTGTGGCAAATCATATTGGCAGCCGAAACCCGCAAATGGTTATGCAGAAGCAACTCTAACGCCCGCCGAAACCGGCTTTAAAGGTCTTTCGATGGGTTTCCAAACCATCGCACCCGGGGGGCATATTCGTGAACATTCCCACGTTTCTCAAATTGAGCTACAAATATGTCACAAAGGTCAGGGGCATGTGCTTGTTGACGGCATTCGCCACGCATTAGTTCCTGGCACTTCGTGTTTCTTGGGCTATAACGTTAAACATGAAATATTTAATGATGGGGATGATGAGTTGATCATGATGTGGGTTATTGCGCCCGCTGGACTCGAAGAATTTTTTTCCTCAATCGGACGGGAACGAGCCCCACATAGTCTCCCCCCGAAACCTTTCGATCGACCAAAAGATGTTATCGACGTTGAACGCAAGATGGGAATGCAGGACACAAAATGACAATCTCTTATATTGGTATTATTGGGGCGGGCGCCTGGGGAACAGCGCTAGCACAATCGGTCCATAGGGCAGGGTGCGGGGCTGTTCTTTGGTGTTTTGAGCCGGGCGTTGAAGAAGTAATTAACAGGACACATGAAAACACCACCTACCTTCCGGGGATCAAATTAGACGCAGGAATTCGGGCAACCGCTATCCTGGACGAAGCTGCAGCAACTGATGCGATTTTTCTTGCCGTCCCCGCACAATTTCTGCGCAACGTAGCCACCGATCTATCTTCAACCTTAGCAAGGGATATTCCGGTTGTCGTATGCGCAAAAGGTATCGAACAAAATTCCGCAGCCCTGATGTCTGAAATTGTCGGCGATATACTCCCCGGGAGACCTCTAGCAGTATTGTCAGGGCCGACATTTGCTGCAGAAGTGGCAATAGGCCTACCAACCGCGGTCACATTAGCAACCCAGGAACCCGATGTGGGAAATGAACTCATCGAAGCGATCGGAGCCCAAACATTTCGGCCTTATATAAGCGAAGATGTCATAGGGGCCGAAATTGGTGGCGCTGTCAAAAACGTATTAGCTATTGCGTGCGGCGTAACAGAAGGCTGCGGATTTGGATACAACGCCCGCGCAGCACTCATCACCCGTGGCCTAGCCGAAATGACGAGGCTTTGCCTTGCAAAGGGGGGCAAGGCCGAAACTATGATGGGGCTTTCAGGGCTTGGCGATTTAACGTTGACATGCAGCAGCAGTCAGTCCCGGAATTATTCCCTTGGCGAAGCTATTGGAAAAGGCGAAGCGCTAGGAGAAGTTGTAGCTTCCCGTAACTCCGTCGCAGAAGGCGTAACGTCAGCCGCCGCGGTTTTGACCTTAGCAAAACGGCTAGGCGTTGAAATGCCAATTACAGAATCAGTTGTGGGTATCGTCAACGGAACTTTAACAGTAGACGATGCGGTTAAAGGTCTTTTAGCAAGACCCTTTCAGGCCGAAAACCAAGCGCGTCGCTAAGTTTATCAATTAAACGGAGACCAAAATGCAGTACTGGCTTTTTAAATCCGAACCCAGCGCTTGGTCGTGGGACGATCAGGTAAAAAAAGGTATCGAACACTGGGACGGCGTTCGCAACTATCAGGCCAACAACAATATGAAAGCCATGAAAAATGGTGACAAAGGCTTTTTTTATCACTCTGTAAAGGAAAAAACGATTGTTGGCGTTGTCGAAGTAGTAAAAGAACACTATCCCGACCATACAGACAAATCCAAGCGCTTCGGCATGGTCGATGTCAAAGCACTTTATTCAGTAAATAAACCCGTAACCCTAGCCGAAATTAAAGCGGAGCCAGCATTAAAAGATCTCGCTTTGGTTAAGCAGTCTCGACTATCAGTCGTCCCCGTCGGTAAAAAAGAATGGGGGGTAATATGTAATATGGCAGGCATCCAACCGTGACTCAGAACGAATTGGAAAACCCTGAAATATTGGAAGACCTGGGTAAGGATACAGTTTTGTGCGCCCTTCTAGATATCGAAAACCCTGGCAGCAAAGGTTTTCGTGTGGGGCGACGTGAAAGACTTTTTGTTGTGCGCCAAGACGATAAGGTTTTTGCCTACATGAACCTTTGTCCGCATCAGGGCACAACACTCGATTGGAAACCAGATGCTTTTCTGACAATCGAAAAGGACTTTATTTTATGTGCTACCCACGGCGCATTTTTTGAAATTGAAAACGGCCTATGTGTCGCTGGCCCCTGCCTCGGGCGCTCCCTCGCCCCCATCGATATCCGAGTCGAAGATGGTAAAATTTTTCTTGGGGCTTAAAAACTACTGCCGCATAAAAGAAGCGCACAAATAGTTCTAGACACACAATTAATGATCTAACGATGATACCGTATTCTCAGCCATGCCTTGCGACAACAAGAAACTCCGACAATAATTCACTTGCAAAATTAGGGAGATGAAATAAATGCCCGGCCAAACACTTTTTCCAGTGCCCCAAAAAACCGCCCAAAATACCTACATCGATAATGAAAAATATCTTGCAATGTATCAAAAGTCCGTCGATGACCCGGAGACTTTTTGGGCAGAACAGGGGAGGCGGATCGACTGGCTTAAACCATATACTAAGATCAAGGACGTCTCATATGCCCACGATGACGTCCATATCAAATGGTATTATGACGGTACGCTAAACGCCTGCGCTAACTGCATTGATCGCCATCTGCCGACGCGAGGTGATCAAGTGGCTATCATTTGGGAGGGTGACGACCCCGCGGACGATAAAAAAATTACCTATAACGAGCTACACACAGAAGTTAGTAAGTTTGCAAATTCTATGAAAAACCTCGGCGTCAAAAAAGGGGATCGGGTGACTATCTATTTACCTATGATTCCCGAGATTGCGATCGCAGTTCTAGCCTGCGCACGAATTGGCGCCATTCATTCCGTTATTTTTGGCGGGTTCTCGCCGGAATCAATTGCTGGTCGTATTCTAGACTGTGAATCTGATGTGGTCATCACATCGGATGAAGGTGTCCGCGGCGGGCGACCAATACCCCTCAAAGCTAACACCGATGAGGCCCTGAAAAAATGCCCAAACGTAAAAACCTGTATCGTCGTCAAACGCACGGGGAGCAAAACCGATTGGATAAAAGGTCGCGATCACTGGTATCACGAGATAATGGCGGACGCGTCAACAAATTGTCCACCTGAAGAAATGTCCGCGGAAGACCCTCTCTTTATCCTTTATACTTCGGGTTCAACAGGAAAACCAAAAGGTGTTTTACACACCACCGGCGGCTATATGGTCTACGCCTCAATGACCCATCAATTTGTCTTCGACTATCAGGACGGCGATATTTACTGGT
>CAYZDH010000153.1:0-6551 GCA_964477025.1 uncultured Rhodospirillaceae bacterium
ATCTGAGGGCGATAAGTGACAGATTAAAGAATATTAAGGGCGCTACAGACCTGCTGTCGTTTTTACGGCCTGTGATGCAGGGGGGACAATCCCGCTTTTCGTCGCTAGATGCGAAGATTCTGATCAATAAGGGAATTGTTCGAACGGAGGATCTCTCGCTTAGGGCAGATGCTGCCCATGGACGGATTGCCGGCTTCGCCGATCTGCCAAAGTGGTATATGAATTTTGGTACCCAATTTTGGTTAACAGAACACCCAAAGGTGCCAGCATTTAAAATTCAGACTGTCGGCAAAATTGATAATCCAAAGATTTTTTTCGACTTTAAAGATTTACAGTCTCATATGCTGCAGAGGGGAATTAGTAAACTTATTCGTAAAACCCTTCCGGGCTCTCGCCAGCCTAACGCCAAAAACGCCCCTGTCGAAAAGGACGATAAACCCAGAAAACCGCGATTAGAAGAGTTGATCCCGGGTGTTTTTAATCTTTTGACAAGGTGAACAAACTTATGAAGTTTTGTATTCCTGCAGTCTTCTTAATACATAAATCCGTAAAGCGGAAGAAAGGTTGCCATCTCGCTGTCGGTCGATCTCTGTGATTAATTTGTTGAGGGACATATTTTGATCTGTTGCTATTTGAGTTAACACCTCCCAAAAAGGGGTTTCAAGAGAAACGCTAGTCCGATGTCCAGACACAACAACTGAACGTTTAACTGGAGTGCTCATTGCAATTGCCTCAAAACCTTATTTCGGGCACCTAAGATTTCTCGCCGAAGGTATTGGGAACTATACTGTAATATTGCTAATGGACCACCACCGTAGTCTGGAGGAGATTATTAAATTCATTTTTAAGGGTTCAAAGTTGGGAAGGTTCAAATGTCAGGGATAATTGAAAAACGGCTGAGAGACTTAGGTATCGAGTTACCAGAAGCGATTGAGCCAAAAGTCGCAAAGATTAGAGCTTACAATCAAGCCGGCTCATTTTTGTACGTTTCGGGTCAAGTTCCCCAGTGGAACGGTGATATGCCCTATATCGGGAAAGTTGGGAGAGAATTTACGATTGATCAAGGTTACGATGCAGCCCGTATGTCTGCACTAAACGTCATAGCACATGTCAAGAAAGCGTTGGATGGTGACCTTGATCGTGTTGTCAAAGTAGCCAAATTAAAAGGTTACGTAAATGTTACTCCAGACTTAGCCGAAGTCGCAGCCGTTGTGAACGGCGCATCTGAACTGATGGTGGACGTCTTCGGTCAGGAAATAGGCGCGCATGCGCGGACAGTTGCCGGCGTGTCATCCATGCCTTTCAACGTGGCAATTGAAGTCGAAGCGGATTTCTTAATAAATTAAGTTATTATTAGAGACGACTGGCGAGCTCATACCAAGGCTTAGTATCCCAATAGCGCACAGCTAGGCCCGAGGGTGAAGGAAGAACAAAAAGCTCCGTCTTGTTGATAGTTTGTTTTTGAACCCCATAGGAGACGTTCTTAATACTGAAATGCGCTCTAAAAAAGACTTGCGCTGCCCTTTTGCCAACGAAAGCTAATGCGGTCGGATTTGATGCATTGACGATTTTATAGATGCGAGCCGGGTCGTCAGAACCTTTCGGCAAGGAAGCGTCGCTGCCATAAACGAATTTAGCCATATCGGTGAGACCGATGCCTAAGTCCAGCAGCAAGTGACTTTGGTTGGGAGAGAAAAGTCGCGGAGTTAGTCCGATTTCATGGAGAGTGGTCCAGAATTTATTTCCAGGCCCGGCGTAGTAAGCTTGTTTTCTTGCAGACGCTGCCCCAGCGGCACTCCCACAAAAAACTAGCTTAAGGTTTTTTGATAAAAGGTCAGGCAATATGGGATGTAATGACGTGTTTTTAACTCCTACAAGATTAGTTATGAGGATCCCTGCCATAAAAAGATAAACACTTCGACTATAAGCTTTTTAATTACATATTCTGAGTTTCTTAGGCGGCCCATTTAAGAGCAAGTCTACTCCAGATTTCAGTGAGAGCCTTTACGAGCTGGTCCATGTCATGGTCGCTATGGATCGGCGATGGAGTGAGGCGCAGCCGTTCCGTCCCTTTCGCCACTGTTGGATGGTTAATTGGCTGAACATAAATGCCATAGCGGGCCATCAGGTCGTCGCTTACCTGTTTGCAGAGGACTGGATCACCCACCGTGATCGGTACAATATGAGAATCGGAAGGCATAACCGGAAGCCCTGCGTCTGCCAGCAGCCGTTTTAACGTTTTAGTACGTTCTTGATGTTGTTCTCGTTTCACCTGTCCTTGATCACGAACATGACGGACACTTGCAGTTGCTGCCGCAGCCACGGCGGGTGGTAAAGATGTTGTAAAAATAAACCCACTGGCTTTTGAACGAACAAAATCAACTAGTTTTTGTGAGGCTGCAATATAGCCTCCAACTACTCCGAAGGCTTTAGCGAGTGTGCCCTGTATAACGGTAATCCTATCCATCTGACCGTCGCGTTCGGCAACTCCACCACCTCGTGGACCGTACATACCAACAGCGTGAACCTCGTCGATGTAAGTCATCGCACGATATTTATCTGCGAGATCGCAAATTTTTCGTATTGGCGCAATATCTCCATCCATAGAGTATACAGATTCAAATACAATAATTTTTGGCCGGTTGGGTTCTATGTCGGCCAACAAAGATTCTAGGTCGGCAATATCGTTATGTCTGAAAATTCGTTTCTCAGCACCGCTATGACGGACACCAGCGATCATGGAGGCGTGATTGAATTCGTCAGATAGAATTACGCATCCAGGCATGTTCCCTGCCAGTGTTGATAAAGTCGCATCGTTTGCGACATAGCCGGAAGTAAACAAAAGAGCATCTTCTTTTTGATGAAGTTCTGCGAGTTCTCGCTCGAGCATGACATGTTGATGCGTGGTGCCTGAAATATTTCGTGTGCCACCAGAACCTGCACCGACCAAGTCGATGGTATCTTTCATCGCCTTTAGGACGTGGGGATGTTGGCCCATCCCCAGATAGTCGTTACTGCACCAAACGGTTATTTCTTCTTTTTTGTTTTCGGCGTGACGACTAGCATTCGGAAAATAACCAGCATGGCGCTCTATCTCAGCGAAGATGCGATAGTTACCCTCCGCCTTGAGCTTATCAATTGCTTTGCCGAAAAAACCCTCGTAATCCATGCCGATTGTCCTGTTACAGTCCTCTGACTGCTAAAGCAAATCCTATAAGAACCCTTTTCCTTTTAAAAGTTAAGAGGCCATCTTGCCGCAGGGGCTTTCGTATATATTTAATTTCCCGTATGGAGATTTCTTAACTTTTTAATGCACGGTTTCGAGTTCCGAATACTCAATCTTTTATAAATATGGTGCCGGTAAATAAATTAAAGACAGGAGCTATAAAATTTGGTTTCTAGCCGCCGGTGACACTCATGTGGCGGGGGACAGAAGGATCCTGGCGCCGTCGATCAATGATGAAATCATGCCCTTTAGGTTTTCGGCCAATTGCTTCATCAATAGCACCCATTAAAGCTGCACCGTTATCGTTTTTTCTGACTGCCACGCGCAAATCCGCGGCGTCTTCTTGCCCTAGACACATATAAAGTGTTCCCGTGCAGGTCAGCCGAACACGATTACAGCTTTCACAAAAATTATGGGTAAGCGGCGTGATGAACCCAATACGGCCCCCGGTCTCTTTAACCTTAACGTATCGCGCCGGCCCGCCTGTTGAGTAATCAATGTCGTCAAGGGTCCAACTTTCGTTAAGTTTCGCCCGTACCATAGATAGAGGCATGTACTGATCAAGCCTTGCTTGTTCACCTATTTCGCCCATTGGCATTACTTCAATAAAGGTAAGATCAAACCCCTCATCTCCACACCATTGTACGAGCGTGTTAAACTCATCATCATTTACGCCACGAAGCGCCACGGCATTAATCTTGACCATCAAACCAGCCTGCTTGGCAGCCGCGAGGCCTGTCTTTACCTTTTGAAGTCTGCCCCACCGAGTGATCTGGGCAAATTTACTTTCGTCTAGGGTATCTAGTGAGACGTTTATGCGGCGGACTCCAATGTCGGCCAACTCGTGAGCAAACTTTTCTAGTTGGCTACCATTCGTAGTCAATGTTAGCTCTTCAAGGTCCCCAGTCGCTAAATGACGCGACAGACTGCGAAACAACGACATAACATCCCGACGGACTAATGGCTCACCCCCAGTCATACGAAGTTTGGTTACTCCGCGTGAAACGAAAGATGAGCATATTGTTTCTAACTCTTCTAAGGTTAGGACGTCTTTTTTTGGCAGGAAGGACATATTCTCTGACATACAGTAGACGCAGCGAAAATCACAGCGGTCTGTGACCGATACACGCAAATATGTAACAGCCCGTCCATGCGGGTCGATAAGTGGTCCGTCCATCGATTCTCCTTTGCTACAAGACTAAAGTTCAAGCAGCGCTATATACCGAGGAATATAGCGCTCTAACTGCGAAATAAAAAGGGGTAGGGCTATTAATGTTAGATTGAAGGGAAGCTCATAGTCCTATGACCCGTATTTTAACTAGCATTTCTATTGCTCACAAATGTACGACGGTACATAAATAGTAAATGACTGATTACATGATTGCACCTGACCCTAAAGATGCAAGACTAACTGAGCGGGTTAGCGGTGTTGACCACGATGGTTGCACGGTCGAAACCACAGTTACCGTGGAACGTCCCCTGACTTTATACCTTAATGAACAGGAAATCGTCACTATGATGACCATCGGTGACTATCCTGATTGTCTTGCTGTCGGGTTTTTGTTGAACCAGAATATGTTGCGACAGGACGACTTAGTTACTGCAATTGATTACGATGCTGAAATTGAAACTGTTGTTGTCAGAACGGAACGCGAAACCGATTACGAGCAGAAACTAAAGAAAAAAACACGAACGTCGGGTTGTGCGGTTGGTACGGCTTTTGGCGATGTCATGGAGAAATTTGAAGATATTGTTCTTGATCCGAGCGCCGAATTGCGGACGTCATGGCTTTATGCCTTATCAAAAAAAATTAATATTACACCAAGCCTTTATCTAGAAGCGGGAGCTATCCATGGTTGCGTCCTTTGTGAGCGTGAGAAACCTCTAATCTACATGGAGGATGTTGGACGCCACAACGCAGTTGATAAAATCGCCGGCTACATGTTTCTTAATAGGATTAAATCCGCTGGTAAAATGTTTTATACGACAGGTAGGCTGACTAGCGAGATGGTTATTAAAACCGTTCAAATGAAAATCCCCATCCTTATTTCAAGGTCTGGATTTACTGCCTGGGGGGTTGAGTTGGCCCGTCAGGCCAACCTGACGTTGATTGGGCGCGCGCGCGGCAGAAGGTTTTTAGCGCTTTCTGGGGAGAGCCGTGTGAATTTCGATGCAAAGTCCGAGGGTTTCAGGCAGGAACAAAAAGCTAATAAACCCTACGCAGCATCTTCCAAAGATATTGGTTAGAAAAAGTTTGATATGGATTTAAACCTATTTTGGCGAGGCCCTCTTCGGTCTGGGAGTTTTCCAACTGATCCGGAATCATTTGAAAACCTTAATCAGGGTGGAATTTATCTTCGGCTCAAACTTTACAAAAATGGCAGGACAGTAGCCTATGTTGGTCAATCCCGCACTTTAATTTCGCGTTTTGACCAGCACCTAACGCGCCTTCTTTCGTTGAGACAACCGTTGCGGGATGTCAACGGTTTGGTAGTGGAACATTGTGGCACCGAAAATCGTTTTGTCGTCCTGAATAGTATTGCTGAGATGGCGCCGCTGGCGATCGAGGAGATATTGCGCACGGAATTTTATTTTGCGCTTGCCCAGGACGGCTTCGATATCAACTATTTGACTTTGATAGAAGCAATGTTGAAGAAGAGAGCTGAGAATATAATGCGAGAACAGCTTGAGAATATTCAGAAGATCAACCCAGGAGAATTTGACCACGAAATTTCGATAGTTTCTGATTTTTCTTATGTCGACGTGCGTGGATGCGAGCTTATCGAGGGCGTGATCGGAAGTACCCCTATTCAAATCCCTATGGCTCAGCAGGACTTAGCGCATGCAGGTTGAAGGCAGTGTTTGTGGCCTCCTATTAGCAGGCGGTCAGTCACGCCGGATGGGGGGTGGTGATAAATGCCTACAAACACTCAATGGAAAATCATTGCTTGCGCACGTCATCAAGTGCGCTCGGCCGCAGGTTGATCATATAATTTTGAATGCCTACGGCGACGTGGCGCGCTTTGATTCTTACGGCTTAACAGTGGTAAGAGATGTTGTGGACGGTTTCGCAGGGCCGTTGGCGGGTATTCTGACTGGGCTGGAGTGGGTACGTGAAAACCGACCAGATTGCCATTGGGTTGCCAGCTTTGCCTGCGATGCGCCCTTCATTCCTGATAATTTAGTTTCTCGCCTATCTGACGCTATCGTAGAAAAGAATGGTGCACTTGTTTGCGCGTCGTCAAATGGCCAAGATCAACCCGTTTTTGGTCTTTGGCCGGTCGCCTTGGCAGGGGATCTCCGTAGCGCTGTCGTCAAGGAAGGT
>CAYZDH010000154.1:0-6547 GCA_964477025.1 uncultured Rhodospirillaceae bacterium
CGAAAGGGTTTGGTCGGGATGCGCAAATAGAAGGCCACTTAAAGGAGGGTGAGCGTGTCCTTTTAGTGGAGGATTTGACTACCGATGGAAGAAGCAAAGCAAATTTTTGCAAAGCGTTGCGAGGAGCTGGTGCAATTGTTGAGCACGTCTTTGTTGTTTTTCATTACGATATTTTCGATGAGAGTAAACAGGTCATGGATGATATGGGTGTAAAGCTGCATGCACTAGCGACTTGGTGGGATGTTTTAAAGGTAGCTCAGGAAGCTGGACACTTTGAGCTGGGGACAATGGCGGAAGTCGAAAAATTTCTAAATAATCCGGCGAAATGGTCCGTAGATCATGGTGGTGTTGGATCGGCGTCTGCTTAAGGCTCGAACTTTAGAGTTGCCGATAGTCAAAAATTTCATTCACTTACAAATTATTTAAAAAAGTTTTTGGGACGAATGTCTCTTTGGCAAGGTTTAGGAATTTACATTGCTTGCTTAGATATCATGTTGAGGGGGTGGAGGCCCGGGCCGGATTCGAACCGGCGTGCAAGGATTTGCAATCCTCTGGATAGCCACTCTCCCACCGAGCCATGGTGTAAAATTGAGTGTTTTAACTTGTAAGGGTTTTATTAGGCTGTCTTGCATCATTTGGTCAAGCGGTGACATAAACTCGGGTATAGAGGGGTATAGTAATTTATGAGAGAATTAAATGAATTCAGGTCAAATTACATAAATTTAAATTGGTTGAATCAACGGACACGAAAAGAATTGAGAGTTTAATGGTGGATTTTAACCGGGCACGGCAGAACATGGTAGATTGCCAGCTTAGACCTAATAAAATTGTTAACGATGCGCTTGTTAATGCGTTCTTGACGGTTCCGCGTGAGCGTTTTGTTGAAAAAGGGCGTGAGCAAATTGCATACACAGATAAAGATGTTTCGGCTGGTCTTGGGCGCCATCTCATTGCCCCTATGGCATTGGCTCAGCTAATTCAATCACTTAAAGCGCTACCTCATGAAGTGGCCCTTGATGTCGGTTGCGCGACTGGATATTCAAGTGCAATTTTAGCTCACCTTGTTATGACAGTCGTAGCTCTTGAATACGAGAATGGGCTCGCCCTAAAGGCTAATGATAATTTCACAAACCTCGCAGTAGACAACGCCGTCGTCGTCGAAGGAAAATTAAGTGAGGGATATGCAACGCAAGGTCCCTATGACATCATCTGCGTTGGTGGTTCAATTTCGGCAATTCCATCACGTTTAATAGAGCAACTGTCTGAAGGAGGGCGGCTGGGTGCTATAATTGAAAATGGTTCTGGTTCAGGAAAAGCAGTCTTAGTAACAAAAAAAGGCGGTACCGTTTCAGAAAGGGTGCTATTCGATGCGATGGTATGTTCTTTGCCTGGGTTTGAGGCCGAAAATGGTTTTGTTTTTTAATTTTATTAACTGAATTGGAGTTAAAAGAGATGCTTAGACGCAATTTACTGGCGTTTCTCGTCTGTTACGCTATGGCTCCATGTGCAATTGCCTCGGCCGATAGCTTAAAAAATGTACTGGCAAAAGCTTATTTAAGTAATCCAATTCTTCAGGCGGCAAGAGCTAAACTCAGGGCCAAAGACGAAGAGGTTGCAGAGGCAATAAGTGGATGGAGACCGAAGGTAACTTTTAAGTATGATTTAGAGAAATCAAAAATTGATCCGGGTAGTGGAACACAAAACCGTACTCCAAGAACGGGCTCAATTACAGTAAAACAAAACCTCTTTAACGGGTGGCGCACGCAATTATCGGTAAAGAAAGCTGAAGAAATAGTGCTAGCGGAGCGCGCGGAACTTGCGTCAACTGAACAAAAAGTTTTACTTGCAGCCGGAACTGCCTACACGGATGTGATTCGAGACAATGCAGTTTTAAAATTGAACAAGAGTAATGAACGTGTTCTGCGGCGACAATTACAGGCTACAAAAGACCGTTTTGATGTAGGCGAGGTTACTATAACGGATGTGGCTCAGGCAGAATCCAGATTGTCACGAGCTATTGCCGAGGGGATTAAAGCGCAGGGGACATTAACGATATCCAGGGCTGTTTATAAAAATGTAATAGGGGACTTTCCTGTTAATTTAAAAGACGCTTCACCTTTAAGCGGGCTGCCTTCAAATCGGGAAGAGGCAATTGCTCTGGCCAGGGGTAATAATCCAAAGATAAAAAAGGCAAATTATAACGAACGTACGTCTAAAATCGCGATAAAAAATACTGAAGGAGCGTTATATCCATCAATTGATTTAGAGGGAGAAATATCTCGCCGTGATCAAACATCTTCCGAAACAAATAGTGCTGAGGAGGCATCTATTAAGGCAACCTTTTCATTTCCACTTTATCAAGCAGGAGCAGCAAGTGCTCGTATTCGTTCCGCAAAAGCTACCTGGAATAAAGAGCGGAGGAACCTGGACGCAGCAATTCGTTTAACTGTTCAAGAAACTTCCCAATCTTGGGAACGGTATGTGACTGCAAAGGCACAGGTAACAGCATTTGCCTCGGCGGTTCGTGCTGCGGAAATCGCTCTCGAAGGAGTTAAACAGGAGGCAAAGGTGGGCTCAAGAACAGTTCTAGATGTTCTTGACGCTGAACAAGAACTTATGGATGCACGTGTCAGTTTGATTCGTGCGCGACGTAATATAACTGTCGCCAGTATGGAATTGCGTCAGTCTGTTGGGACATTAATTGCTGCTAAAATGAAGTTGGATGTAAAACTTTATAACCCGAAAAAATATTATAATCGATCGCGAGCCCGTTGGTCCGGGATTACAATAAAGGGCAAATAAATCTGTGTTAGGATTCAGGTAGGTAGCTGGGTTAATTAGTTTCTAAAATAATAACAATGTTCTCTTGTTAAGACCTGAAGGCTTACAAAAATATGAACGAAGAAAACAAACCATTAGATGAGCCGTCAATGGAGGAAATTCTAGCCTCCATTCGCCGTATTATTTCTGAAGATGAAAAGAATGCTCCCAACTCTGATAAGAAATTAGAAAAAACTACCGTTAAAAATGAAGAATCCTTTAAAGCGAGTGAATTGGGATATGGTGAAGAAACTCTGGTTGAAGAGCTAGCAAGAGAAATTATGAGACCCATGATTAAGGAGTGGCTTGATAATAATTTACCGCAAATTGTTGAGCGTGTTGTTAGTCATGAAATAGAACGACTTTCTGAGATCGACAAAAGTAATAAGTAAAAATATAAGTTTCATTTTTAGTATGGGGGTTGACGAAGTCCACCTTGAAGAATTTATAACCGTTTCAGTTAAAATCTAAGATAGTTAAAAATTCTTAATCTGTAATAGGTCTGAAAAGTGTCCCTCGAAAAAAACTATAATCCGAGCATAGTCGAACCAAAAGTTTACGCCCAATGGGAAAAGAATTTGAGTTTCGCATGTGACCTCTCAAGCTCAGATACCCTCTCAGGTGAAGCTCTTCCTTACACGATTGTAATTCCGCCTCCGAACGTAACCGGCAGCCTTCATATGGGGCACGCGCTGAATAACACCCTGCAGGATATTTTAATCCGATATAATCGGATGCGCGGAAAAGATGCATTATGGCAACCAGGGATGGATCACGCAGGTATTGCTACGCAAATGGTTGTTGAAAGGCAATTAGCAGAAAAAAATATCGAATTGGATCGAGGGAGTTTGGAGCCCTCTCAAAGTGCAAAGTTAATTAGCCGTCATGAATTCACAGAAAAAGTCTGGGAATGGAAAGCGGAATCAGGGGGTACAATTGTTCAACAATTACGGCGCCTCGGATCATCTTGTGATTGGTCCAGGGAGCGATTTACTATGGACGAAGGGCTGTCAAAGGCAGTTAGGCACGTCTTCGTCGCGCTTTACAAAGAAGGTCTGATCTATCGGGACAAACGTTTAGTAAATTGGGACCCAAAGTTTCATACCGCTATCTCCGATCTTGAAGTGGAACAAAGGGAACAAAATGGATCTCTTTGGTATTTTAAATACCCTGTTGATGGAGCCGTGGATGAATTCATAACGGTCGCTACGACCCGTCCAGAGACTATATTTGGAGATACCGCAGTGGCTGTTCACCCTGGAGACGAGCGGTTTAGCAACTTTGTCGGTAAGAACGTTAGACTACCTCTGGCAGAGCGGCTGATACCCGTTATTCCTGATGAGTATAGCGACCCCGAAAAGGGTAGCGGTGCCGTTAAAATTACCCCAGCACACGATTTTAATGATTTTGAGGTTGGTAAACGTCATAATCTACCAATGGTCAATATCTTTGACCCTTCTGGTAATATGAATAGTGAAGTTCCGGACCCTTTTCGAGGACTAGAACGCTTTGCTGCACGAGACAAAGTTGTTCAGGCTATGGAAAGATTAGGGTTTCTCGAAAAAATTGAAGATAATCCGATGACAGTACCGTACGGAGACCGTTCCGGTGTTGTTATTGAACCGCGTCTGACAGACCAGTGGTATGTAGATGCAGAAACCATGGCAAAGCCCGCCATAGAAGCAATCGAGAAATCCAAAACAAAGTTCGTTCCAAAAAATTGGGAGAATACCTATTTTGAATGGATGCGGAATATTCAGCCTTGGTGCATTTCTCGGCAGATTTGGTGGGGACATCAGATCCCTGCTTGGTACGGACCGGATGGGGAAGTTTTTGTAGCAGAAAATTCTTCCGATGCATCCGCGCAAGCTAAAAATCATTACAAAAAGGTCGTCGAGTTACAACAAGAAGAGGACGTACTTGATACTTGGTTTTCGTCAGCACTTTGGCCGTTTTCGACCCTTGGCTGGCCGGAGAAGACACCTGAGGTTCAACGGCATTATCCAACAAATGTCTTAGTCACTGGTTTCGATATTATTTTTTTCTGGGTAGCAAGGATGATGATGATGGGGCTTCATTTTATGAAGGAGGTGCCATTTGATACAGTTTACATCCATGCCCTTGTTAGAGACGAAAAGGGTCAGAAGATGTCTAAGAGTAAGGGGAATGTCATAGATCCCCTTGTTCTAATAGACGAATTTGGGGCGGATACGCTTCGCTTTACTCTTACTGCAATGGCCGCCCAGGGTAGAGACATTCGGCTCTCTACGGGCCGAATTGAGGGTTACCGTAACTTCCTAACTAAACTTTGGAATGCGGCGCGATATGCCGAGATGAACAAGTGCACGTCTATTAGCACATTTGAACCAAACTCTTGCAATGAGCCCGTTAATCAATGGATTATTGGTTCGGTTGCCGAAGCTGAAAGGTTGGTATCCAATGCGTTGGAAGAATACCGATTTAACGATGCGGCGAATGGTATCTATCAGTTCGTATGGCATAGCTTTTGTGATTGGTATCTTGAATTTACGAAACCAATTCTCAATGGCAATGATAAAAAAAGGATCAGTGAGACGCGCGCTACAATGGGGTGGGTATTAGATCAAATACTTGTTTTGCTGCATCCAATTTCTCCGTTCATTACGGAAGAGCTATGGTCGAAGCTAGCGCCCACTGAAGGCAGAAAAAGTTCCTTGATAAAAGCTAGTTGGCCGGAAATTTCTTTGGCTGCTGGCAGCAAGTCGGCTGGTGTTGAATTGGATTGGGTAATTCGCTTAATAACTGAAATTCGGGCTGTACGTGCCGAAATGAATGTCCCGGTGTCCTCAAAGACTGATTTATTGGTTAAAGATGCAAATAAAGTTACGAAGGCACGTTTGAAACGACACATTGGTCTTATTCAAAAGGTTGGCCGGGTAGATGATGTTGGATTTGTAGAAAACGAAATACCCCAGGGGGCGGTCCAAGCAATTGTAGAGGGGGAAACCTATTTTTTACCTGTTGGTGATGTCATTAATTTTAAGTTGGAGACAGAGCGGCTTACTAAAGAAATAGGTAATGCAAAAAAAGAAATTGAAGGATTAATAAAGAAGCTCGCCAACGAAAAATTTATTTCGAGAGCCCCAGCTGAAGTTGTAGAAGAAAATCGCAAACGACTTGAAAAATATCAACATACCCATGACAAATTATCGGATGCCCTTGGAAGATTAGAGAGGCTATAAAACCTTTTATTGATTAACTTTAAAATTGTATGTTTATGAATTTAGCTTCAGGTTGAGTTTACAGTTTAAATTATTTGTTCTGAGTGGTTTGCTTCATATAGATCCCAAACCTGATAAATTTGGCTTTCTTCCGCATTCTGCAGGCTAATATCCGGAAAACTATTTGAATTAAAATAAGCTACGAGAGTTAGGGAAAGGCGCCATGCAAATCTGTATTGGTACGAGTGAAATTGATGGCACGTTCCATCGTCAAGGAGAAGCAGTAGCCAATCTTTTAAGAGGGGCCTATACAGTTGAGACAAAACCTATGACGGGGTCCAGTGTCGGAAGTGCCTTGGGCTTGCATTCCGGTGAATTGCAGTTTGGGTTCTCTGCATCCAATTGGATTGGCCGAGCCTTACGTGGTGAAAGTCCTTTTAAAGAGCCGATTAATATACGTATGGCTGCCCCAGCAAATGTGGGGCCAATGTTTTTTGTGGTTCGAGAAGATTCGGATTTATATACCA
>CAYZDH010000155.1:0-6519 GCA_964477025.1 uncultured Rhodospirillaceae bacterium
ATTTTGATCTGCCAGAAGAAGATAGGGGTGCCGTCATAGCGCTCGGTAATTTCGATGGTGTTCATTGCGGACATCAAGTGGTTATTGGTGAAGCGATAGCTATTGCTAAGAGGCTTGAGGTTTCTTCGGCGGCGATGACCTTTGATCCGCACCCGCGCCGATTCTTTCAGCCTAATACACCTCCTTTTGAAATGACTCCCTCTGATGCCAAATCACGGCAATTAGAGTTGTTAGGGACGGATATTCATTACGCCATACCCTTTGATAGGGCTTTTTCGTCTTTGGACGGAAAAAGCTTTATAGAAAATATACTTGTTGAAGGGCTCCGCGTTCGTCATATCGTTGCGGGCTATAATTTTGTGTTTGGGAAGGGGCGTAAAGGTAATGTTAGCCTTCTTGAGGAATGCGGTAAGGAACATGGCTTTGGAGTCACCATCGTTTCCGCCGTCCAGGCTGGAGGAGGCAAGGCCTACTCGTCAACGGTAATACGTAGCCATATTCAGGAAGGGAGACCCCGTGAGGCAACAGAGCTGCTCGGTCGCCTGTGGGAAATCGAAGGTGAAGTCATGACCGGTGACCAAAGGGGCCGTCAAATTGGCTTTCCAACAGCAAACGTTGATCCAGGACTTTATGTGATGCCGGCTCTGGGGGTGTACGCTGTTTGGGTCGGCGTGCCCAAGGATACGGATACCTTTTGGCATAAAGCAGTGGTCAATGTGGGTCTTCGGCCTACCTTTAATGGTGAAGGGGTCACGGTTGAGGCGCATCTTTTCGACTTTGACGATGATCTGTATGGAAAGATTTTGCGTGTTGCATTTGTCGAATTTATTCGCCCGGAAATGAAGTTCGACGGTTTTGAATCAATTAAGGCTCAGATTACGACAGATTGTTTGAAAGCTCAGGAAATTCTTGACGCTCCAGCTCCCGATGATATCACGTCACCTAATAAAAACTCTGAATTTGGAAGTCAACGATGAGTGTCGATTACAAATCTACGGTCTTTTTACCGACTACGGATTTTCCCATGCGGGGGTCTTTGCCAGAACGTGAGCCAAAAATACTAGAGCGGTGGTTAAAAATTGACCTCTATAAACGGCTTCGTGATGAGTCTAAAGGAAGGGAAAAATTTATTCTGCATGACGGCCCTCCCTATGCGAACGGCAATTTACACATCGGTCATGCGTTAAATAAAGTTCTTAAGGACGTCATCAATCGTTCGCAGCAAATGCTTGGGAAGGATGCAAACTATGTACCGGGGTGGGACTGCCATGGTTTGCCAATCGAATGGAAAATTGAAGAAAAATATCGAAAGGAAGGCAAGGATAAGGACAAAATCCCAGTATCAGATTTCCGTCAGGAATGCCGTGATTTTGCAGACCATTGGATCGGTGTGCAGTCGGAGGAGTTCCAAAGATTGGGCGTTTTAGGTGACTGGAAGAACCCCTATACAACAATGGATTATGCTGCGGAAGGACGCATCGTTGGGGAGCTTGGAAAGTTTTTGTTAAATGGTGGCCTTTTTCGTGGTGAGAAACCAGTTATGTGGTCACCAGTTGAAAAAACAGCGCTTGCTGAAGCCGAAGTTGAATATCACGATCATAAGTCGACGCAAATTTGGGTTCGTTTCCCAATCGTTAATACAGATATCGAGGTTCTCGAAAATTGTTTTGCTTTCATTTGGACGACTACACCCTGGACTATTCCGGGTAATCGCGCAATTGCGTATGGAGTCGATCTTGAGTATGCGGTCGTAGAAATCGTTGATCCGGGTGAAAATAGAGCTCTTAAACTCGGCGATAAATTATTAATTGCTAACTCGCTTGCCGATATTGTTATGGGTGCTTGTGGTGTAAGTGAATCAAAAATTGTCTCCCACATTAATGGTATTGATCTGCAAAAAACTGTTTGTCATCACCCGTTGCATGGCAAAGGTTATGATTTTGAGGTTCCTCTTCTGCCGGGAGATCATGTTACTGATGAAGATGGCACGGGTTTGGTCCATACGGCGCCAGGCCATGGAGTTGAAGACTTTGAAGTCGGGCAGGCCCATAATATTGAGGTTCCACGGACTGTTGAGGGAAATGGCTGTTATTACCAGCACGTCCCAATATTCGCTGGGCTGCACGTCTATAAAGCGGATGGCCCTGTAACAGAAGCTTTAACTCTCGCCGGCAGTCTTATCGCCAGCGATACACTTTTGCATTCTTATCCCCATAGTTGGCGATCGAAGGCACCATTGATTTACAGGACAACGCCCCAATGGTTTATCTCGATGGAACTCAATGACTTGCGTGTTAAAGCACTCGCGGCCATTGATAAGACGAAGTTTTTTCCGCCAACCGGTAAAAAGCGACTTGAGGGTATGATTTCTAACCGGCCCGATTGGTGCGTTTCCCGCCAACGTGCCTGGGGTGTCCCAATTACAGTCTTTGTAAACAAAGAGACTGGAGAGCCGTTACGAGACGAAGCCGTTATGAATAGGATTACGGACGCGGTAGCGAAGGAAGGTGCCGATTGTTGGTTTGCTAGTGATCCCTCTCGTTTCCTTGGAGATGACTATAGCCCCGACGAATATGAACAAATCTTTGATATCTTAGATGTCTGGTTTGACTCTGGTTCGACGCACAATTTTGTACTCGAAGATCGTGATGATCTTGAGTGGCCCGCGACCCTTTATTTAGAAGGATCAGATCAGCATCGCGGTTGGTTCCATTCTTCTTTGCTTGAGTCTTGTGGCACGCGCGGCCGGGCTCCCTATGACGGGGTGTTGACGCACGGCTTTGTTCTTGCCGAAAAAGGCGTGAAAATGTCTAAGTCACAAGGCAATACCGTTGCCCCGCAAGAAATTATCAAAAACTTTGGTGCTGATATTCTGAGAATTTGGGTGGTTGCATCTGACTATTCGGAAGACCTCAAGATAGGACCCGAAATTATCAAGCATCAAGCAGATGCCTATCGCCGACTGCGAAATACATTCCGCTATTTACTCGGGAACCTTCATGAATTTGACCAGAGTGAATGTGTAGAGGTTGCTGACATGCCGGAGCTTGAAAGATTTATTCTGCATCGTTTGGCTGAGCTTGATGAGCTAGTTCGTAGTTGTTGCGAAAGATATGATTTCCACGCGATGTTTACAGCTTTGCACAACTTTTGCGCAGTGGAGCTGTCATCATTTTATTTCGATATTAGGAAAGATACACTCTATTGCGACCCGGTCGATAGCCTTCATCGTCGTGCTGCTCGGACTGTGCTGGATAGACTTTTTCTGTCTCTCACGGCGTGGCTCGCGCCGATAATTCCCTTCACTGCTGAAGAGGCTTGGCTGACACGGTTTCCTGAGGAAAATGAAAAAGGTAGTATTCATTATAGGGAGTATCCAAAGATAGATACTGATTGGTGTGATGAGGCTTTAGCAAAAAAATGGCAACTTGTCCGCAATCTTAGACGCGTGGTGACCGGGGCACTAGAAATTGAAAGAGCGGAGAAACGGATAGGCTCAAGTCTTGGTGCTGACGCTATCGTATATGCATCACCTGCCTATCATGAAGCGTTGACGGAAATTAATTTAGCGGATTTGTGTATTACCTCTGCGGCTTGCTTCGATGATGATGAGGCCCCGGCAGATGCATTCTTTATTGCAGACGTCCCAGATATTCGAGTAATGATTAAAGCTGCTGTTGGTCACAAATGTGCCCGCTGCTGAAAATTTTACCAGAAGTAGGGGCTGACGAGGTGCATAAAGATTTGTGTGGCCGGTGTGCTGCTGCTGTTGGTGGCTCGCCGGTTGCGGCTTAGGGTGTTGGTTTGTTGATGCCAAAGAGACCTTTACGTGCTGGAATGCTTATCGCCATTCTAACAATCTTCTTCGATCAGCTCAGCAAGTGGTGGATATTGAATGTGATAATGGTGCCGCCGAAAATTATTCCGGTGACCCAATTTTTTGATCTTGTCTTAGTACACAATCGCGGAGCAAGCTTCGGGATATTCAGTGATGCTCCGGGTTGGGCAGGTGTCGCATTGATCGTCTTTGCAATCATAGTTTCGATTGTGCTGGCTATTTGGATGTGGCAGGCCCAAGAAACACTACTTTCTGTTGCCCTGGGATTAGTAATCGGGGGCGCCATTGGTAATGTTATTGATCGGATACGATTTGGCGCGGTGGTCGATTTTCTCGATTTTCATGCGGGTGGTTGGCATTGGCCAGCTTTTAATGTTGCAGACTCAGCGATCACCTTAGGTGTTATACTATTGATATTAGATTCCTTTAAATCAAAGTCTGAAAAAAATTTAAAAATAGATAATAATATAGGATACGGGTCTAACTGGATGAATATGAAGAAATCAGCTTTACAAGCGTTATTCGGCTTAATTATCGGCACAATTGGCTTGGGTGGGTGCGAAAATGCCAAGGAGACGATTGGGTTGGGTAAGCAGGCACCCGATGAGTTCGCCGTTGTTACTCGTGCACCACTAAATATTCCGCCAAAATTTGATCTTCGGCCACCGAAACCGGGAGCTAAGAGGCCACAGAAAGTGACGCCAACTTTAAAAGCTCGTACAATTTTATTGAAGAAAAATAGTCTGCGGGAAAAAACTGATAAAAAAAACGCGGCCATTGCCTCGGGAAAATTTTCAAATGGTGAAATCGCTTTTCTTCAGCTAGCAGGAGCCTTAGACGCGGATTCTTCGATACGACAGATAGTGAATAAAGAAAGCAGTGTGTTGGCGGAAGTTGGTGATGGAATGCTTAGAAAAGTCATTTTCTGGCAAAATAAAGAAAAATCAGGGGTGTTGGTTGATGCTGAGAAAGAAGCCAAAAGATTACGCCAAGTAGCTGCGGAGGGCGAGCCAATCACAAAGGGTGAAACTCCGATTATCATCCGAAAGAAAAAGGGTTGGCTTGAAGGTATTTTCTAATATCCAGAGAAACTCTCAAATCAAAAAAATAGGCCCCCGGTTGCATTTCTGGATACTTTATCCATATAGCGTAATATAACCAAATCGGAGACTGCAACTTGACTCCATTGACGCTACGGATGGCTTTTTTGGGGCCATTTATTTTAGGTTTAATATTTCTGGGAGGGCGCCCATCAGCGGCGGTCTTTAATCCCGAAAGTTTTATGTTAAAGAATGGTATGCAAGTTGTCGTCATACCAAATCGGCGGGCGCCTGTGGTTTCTCATATGGTTTGGTATAAGACAGGCGCAGCCGATGAGCCGCAGGGGAAGTCAGGGATCGCTCACCTCTTTGAACATCTGATGTTTAAGGGAACCAAATCGGTCCCCCCGGGAGAATTTTCTAGAACCATCGCGCGGCATGGCGGACGCGACAATGCTTTTACCTCTCAGGATTATACCGCTTATTTCCAAATCGTTGCCCGGGATAAACTCGACTTAGTTATGAGACTTGAAGCAGACCGGATGCAAAATTTAGTACTAACTGACAACGAGGTGCTGCCAGAACGCGATGTTGTCCTCGAAGAACGCCGTTCGAGAACGGATAATAATCCTGCTTCGCAGCTTTGGGAGGCAACGCGTGCGGCGCTATTCCTAAACCATCCATACAAGAACCCAGTGATCGGTTGGAAGCATGAGATCGAACGGTTAAGTACTAGGGATGCCCTTGAATTTTATAGGCGATACTATGTTCCAAATAATGCAATTTTGATTGTCGCCGGTGATGTAAACGCAAAAGAATTGAAGCCGCTGGCCGAAAAAATTTATGGCGCTATCCCGCCCGGGGAAAAAATCTTACGAACCCGTATAAAAGAGCCCCCGCAAATTGCCAGCAGACGTGTCGAGCTTTCCAGTGGTCGGGTTGGGCAGCCCAGAATCTCTCAAACCTTTTTGGCGCCATCTTATGCCACGGCTGAGGGAGGTAGCGCTTATGCGTTACTCGTTCTGGCTGAGATACTTGGTGGCAGTACTACCGCAAAACTCTATCGCAGCCTTGTGTTCGATCAGGAAATTGCATCTTCTGCTTCGGCTTGGTTTAGTCCAGATGCTCTAGATTATGGAACCTTTGTAGTTTCAGCATCTCCCAGGCCGGGTGTACCGATTGAGAAAGTGGAAATGGCGTTGCAAGCAGCCATTATGAAACTTCTAAAAGACGGTGTATCAAAAGAAGAAGTTAAACGTGCGGTATCGTCCATGGTAGCGAGCTCAGTTTATGCAAGAGATTCTCTCAGTGCTGCCCCAAATATTTTTGGGCAAGCTTTGTCTACCGGTCGTACAATCGTAGAGGTTGAATCCTGGCCAGATCGAATAAAGAGGGTCACGGTTGATGATGTAAATGCTGCAGCGCGCGCCATACTCCGATCCGAGAGTTCAGTGACGGCGATATTACGAAGGAAGCAAAAGTCGGCGGATGAATAATGCAAAATCTCTTCCTTAAATTTGGGTTCAACCTCCTTAAGTTATTTTTTTTAGGGGGGCTCTGCTTAATTGTTACGCCCTTACAGGCCATTTCTATTAAGGAGGTGCGTAGCCCCGGCGGCATTGAAGCTTGGCTAGTTCAAGA
>CAYZDH010000156.1:0-6511 GCA_964477025.1 uncultured Rhodospirillaceae bacterium
GACTGGCGTGCATCATCAAGCTTACTAGGTCATTTTACCGGCGCCATCAACGGTGCTGGAATAGCACGCGGCACCTCATTCTTAAAGGAAATGATGGGCGAGCAGATTTTCAGTAGTAACATTACTATACACGATGACCCACATCGTAAGCGTGGCCTAAGTTCGAAACCTTTTGATGGTGAGGGCATCGCCACAACGCCCAAGAAAATAATTGAAAACGGAAAGCTCACAACCTGGCTTCTCGATCTCGCGTCTTCCCGTCAACTTGGTCTATCAACGACTGGCAATGCCGCGCGGGGAACCAGCGGTCCGCCGAGTCCAGCCTCTACCAACGTCTACATGGAAGCAGGGGAGCTCTCCGTCGAAGAACTCATCTCTGATATTGAAGAAGGTTTTTTAGTGAATGAGCTTATTGGAATGGGGGTCAATGGTGTGACCGGTGATTACAGCCGAGGGGCCAGCGGCTTTTGGATTAAGAATGGCCAAATAACACACCCTGTCAGCGAAATGACTATAGCCGGTAACCTCAAGGATATGTTCGCTAGTTTAACCCCAGCAAATGATCTTGAATTCCGCTACGGTACCGATGCACCGACCCTCAGAATCGATGGGATGACAGTGGCCGGCTTATAATTTTTTATTGCGGGTAAAGCAAAATCGGCTTTGTACGCATTTAATTGGCGGAATTCAGGCCATATGCTATGATTTCACGCCCTAAATTAAGAGTGTATGACCAGTCCTAATAACCAGATCGTGGCAACACAGCTCAATCCAGCCACAACAAGGTCACTCGTCACGCGGCTTGTGAGTGAATATGTTCGCCCGCATCGTGGCAGACTGATTTTCGCCGTCCTTTGTATGGCGATTGTTGCTGGAACGACAGCGGCTAACGCGTATCTAATGAAACCCGTCTTCGATGACATATTTATCTTGCGCGATAAAACTATGTTGTTTCTGATTCCTATCACTATCTTGTGTATCGCCGTAATCAAGGGCACGGCGACGTATGGGCAGTCGGTTTTAATGAGCTATGTCGGGCAGAAAATCGTTGCAACAATTCAACGTGAAATGTTTTCTCATCTAATGTGGGCAGATATCGCCTATTTTCAGAAAACTGCCACGGGCAAACTGATCTCAAGATTTAACAATGATGCAAACATGCTGCGAGCGGCGGTCTCTAACGTCCTCGTTGGTATCGCAAAAGATACTCTGACGCTGATCTTTCTTCTGGGATTGCTTTTATATCATGATTGGGCGCTTGCACTAATTGCCTTCATTGTCTTTCCGACTGCGGTTTATCCAATTGTTAAAATTGGCCAGCGTATGCGGAAGGTATCCGATAACACCCAAGTACAAATGGGAGAGCTAACAACTATCTTGGACGAAACCTTTCGGGGGGCTCGCCACGTCCGCGCCTATAGCATGGAAAAGTATGAAATCGACCGGGCAAGCGGGATCATCGAAACTATCTTTCTACTAGTGCAGAAGGCGGCCCGCGTGCGGTCTGCAACCCATCCTATTATGGAATCACTCGGGGGCGTTGCTATAGCGATTATCATTTTTTATGGCGGAAGCCAGGTCATTGTTGGCGCCACTACACCAGGTACTTTTGCTTCCTTTATAGCTGCTTTACTGATGGCCTACCCGGCAATGAAAAATCTCGCCAACCTTAATGCTAATCTTCAGGAAGGGCTCGCGGCAGCACAGCGGGTCTTTACTCTTATAGATACCGGACCGACTATTCAGGACAAAAAAGATGCGAGAAAACTCGAGAATATCCGGGGCGATGTAAAGTTTGAAAGTGTGAAGTTTAGCTACGAAAAAAACCGCTTAGCCCTGTCAGGTATCGACTTAGACATTCCAGCTGGAAGCACGGTCGCGTTGGTTGGGCCATCTGGCGCCGGCAAATCAACTATCCTAAATCTTATCCCACGGTTTTACGATTGCGATAAAGGGCGAGTTTTAATAGACGGCGAAAATATCCGTGATGTCACGGTGTCATCGCTTCGTGCTAATATCGCTCTGGTCTCTCAGGACATCACCTTATTTGACGATACTATCCGTAGCAACATCGCCTACGGAAAACTGAACGCCTCTGATGATGAGATCATTGCCGCTGCAACCGCAGCTGAAGCGCATGAATTTATCACCAGTCTACCGGATGGATACCAAACGCATGTTGGTGGCCGAGGACTGAAGCTCTCGGGCGGCCAGCGTCAGCGAATAGCCATCGCCCGGGCTATGTTAAAAAATGCCCCTATTTTGCTGCTTGATGAGGCTACCTCTGCGTTAGATACCCAAACTGAACGTCAAGTCCAGTCCGCCTTAATAAATTTAACCAAAGGACGTACAACGATTGTTATAGCACATCGTCTATCGACGGTTATGTCTGCAAATAAAATCTTTGTCATAAATTCAGGAGGAATTGTCGAGCAAGGCACTCACGCTGAACTCATGGAAGAGGGAAACGCATACGCACGACTATATGCCGTACAATTTGCCGAGCAAGCCGAAGAGAAAGTATCGGCTGGAACCGTTCCTTAAATCATGGAGTTGTTAAAAAACATCATGCGACGCCCTGCTCCGCGAGCAACAGCGTGCTTACTTGCGGCGAGCTATATCGGCCTAGTAAAATTAACCGGCCGTTGGAAGGTTTTTGGAACGGAAATCCCAATAGCATTGTTAAATGAAGGCAAGCCATTTTTGGTTGCATTTTGGCATGGAAGATTACTGATGATGTCCCTTGCATGGCCTTATTCGCAAAAATTCAAGATGGTGACTTCCCAGCATCCCGATGGAGAACTAATCGCGCGAACAATTAAAATCTTGGGTTTTGAGTCTATTGCTGGCTCTTCTTCTCGTGGTGGGGCCGGGACAGTACGGTCAATTTTAAGAGCCTTAAAATCTGGGGAAATTGTGGGCGTTACACCTGATGGTCCTCAAGGTCCTCGAATGCATGCAGCAAAAGGTGCTGTATTTGTGGCGCGGCGAGCTGGTGTCCCGATACTACCTCTCTCCTATGCTGCAAAGCAGTGTAAAATTCTCTCGACTTGGGATAGATTTCTAATTCCTTTTCCATTCTGCCGCGGCATTATGAAATGGGGTGAGCCAATAACGATTGCAGGAGATGCTGACGAAACGGATGTTGCCCGCATCACTAAAGATTTAGAACAACAGCTAAACCGTCTAACACACCAGCTAGACGCCGAATTAGGTTTAGGCAAAATATCTAAGGCGCCGGAGACGGCGCCATGATCCTATCTGTTTACCGAGGATTATCATATGCTGTAGCACCGTTGCTGCGTTGTTTTTTAGAAAAAAGAAAATCCCATGGCAAAGAGCATCCAGACCGCTTCAAGGAAAGATTTGGTCAGCCAAGCCAAAATCGTCCAGCTGGCGCTATCGTGTGGTTGCACGCCGCCAGTGTGGGAGAGGCCATTTCTGTCCTTTCACTAGTAAATAAGATCGATCGCGAATACCCATCTCTTTCAATCTTGATGACTACCGGCACCGTCACCTCGGCGGCAATTATGGCAGACCGTTTGCCAAAAAATATTATTCACCAATTTATTCCTGTCGATCAACCTATATGGATCCAAAGCTTTATGGACCATTGGCAACCAAACCTTGTACTCTGGGTAGAATCAGAATTCTGGCCCAATCTTTTAAGGGCGATAACAACACGTAAAATTCCAATAGTACTGATTAATGCCAGAATTTCACCCAACTCTTTTCGGAAGTGGCAACGTGTACCGAGAACGATTTCCCGATTACTGAGTTGTTTTTCTGTGTGTTTAGCACAAAGTGATCAGGATGCAGACAAACTTATTCAACTTGGTGCCAATGCTGTAAAGGTCCCAGGAAACCTTAAATACACCGCTGACCCCCTGCCCGTTGACGATGGCATGCTTACAGCTTTATGGAACATCGTTAGTACACGACCCGTTTGGATTGCAGCCAGTACCCATAAGGGTGAAGAAGAGGCTATCGCAAATGCACATTATGCGATCGCCGCAAATCACCCGGGTTTGCTTACGATCATTGTTCCACGTCACCCCATTCGCGGGAAGGAAATCGCAATTTCTTTAGCCAATTTAGGGTTAACCGTTTCGTTGAGGAGTGAAAATAAACCTGTGCAACCGGAAACCCAAATCTATATTGCCGATACAGTGGGAGAATTAGGATTGTTCTATCGTATTTCACCCATAGCCTTTATTGGCGGCACATTAATTCCGCATGGGGGACAAAATATGTTGGAAGCGGCAAAACTTGAATGCGCTATCATCCACGGTCCATCGACTTCTAATTTTAGTTCCATTACGAATGAAATTTCTGAAGTAGATGGGGCCATAGAAATTAAAAATGATGTCGAATTAGCGGACGCCGTTAGCAATCTTCTGAACGACGAAAAACGCCGAAAGGAGCAAATTTCTGCGGCGCTTGGGGTGGCGAAAAGCCAAAACAGTATTCTTGATAAAATCATCGAAGAACTAGAACCCTTCCTCGCCCCGTTAAAAATCCCTTCATCTACGAACAGTGAAGCCCAAGAGAATGCGGGCACCTAATTTCTGGCATCGCCCTAGTATGACAGGGACGCTGTTGTCGCCCCTTTCAATATTTTGGTATGCGGGCACAATGCTTCGGAGAATTTTTTCCGCGCAACCATTTGTAGCTTCAGTCCCCGTAATCTGCGTAGGAAACTTTACTGCTGGTGGGGCCGGGAAAACTCCCCTTGTAATTGATTTAGCTCGCGCATTGTGTTCGTCCGATCAGAAACCACATTTATTAACTCGTGGCTTTGGCGGCTCTCTAAGGGGGCCCGTACTGGTAGATCGACAATCCCATGTTGCCTCAGAAGTAGGGGATGAACCTTTACTCCTGGCCGCGATTGCACCTACTTGGGTTTCGCATAATCGTGCCAAGGGCGCACAGCGGGCCATTAAGAACGGTGCGTCGATAATCATAATGGATGATGGTTTTCAAAACCCAACGATCGTCAAATCGTTCTCGATTATAGCAGTCGATGGGGGCTATGGATTTGGCAACGGTAAAGTTTTTCCCGCTGGCCCATTACGTGAAAATGTTAAAGCAGGTCTGCGTCGATGTGATGCAGTGATTATAATCGGCAACGACAGACATGATGTCGAGAATTTTGTGGGCGCCGAATGTCCTGTTTACCGAACAAGAATTGTCGCATCTCCTGAGAGCTCCATTACCGAGAAAAAGGTTTTAGCCTTTGCTGGGATTGGTCGACCTTCTAAGTTTTACGAAACCCTCTCAGATTTAGGGTATGAGGTCGTTGGCAAGTTTGATTTTCCTGATCATCACAAATTCAAAGAAGAAGAGATTACTATGATATGTGATCGCGCTCAGAAATTGGGAGCAATCCCGATTACGACTGAGAAAGATCATGCGCGATTGCCAACAGAAACCCGAGCCAAGATTAAGGTTATAAAAATGGGCATAGAGTGGGAAGATTCCAATGCCCGCGAATCTATCTTGAAAAAGGTCATTGAAAATGGCTAGTCATTCTGTGGCCAAGCGACGTTTTCATCGAACAATTGGATATCTGATTGAAGCCGCCGCGGCAGCCCTGATATATGGTATTTTTGCTCTTTTACCAGTCGACACAGCATCAAGACTAGGGGGTTGGATCGGCCGCTGTGTAGGCCCACGACTATCTTATCAAAGACGCGCGATAAAGAGTTTGAAACATGCTTTTCCTGATTACAGCCCTAACGAAATCTTTAAGATAACGATAGATATGTGGGACAACTTTGGTCGGGTTCTAGCGGAGTTACCTCACCTAGAGACAATAATTAATAATCGTCTCGAGATTCTAAATGAAGAACATATTATCTCTGTAAAACCAGAAGGTAATCCATGTATTTTTCTTTCGGGTCATTTCGCTAACTGGGAAATTTTACCCTCGGCCGCACAAAAAGCCGGCGTAGGTTCTGCACAGGTATATCGCGCCGCCAACAATCACTTTGTGGATGGGATGTTACGAAAGATCAGGAAGCTAAAAGACACAGACAGCATCCCAAAAGGTTCGAAAGGTGCCCGAAGGATTATCGCTACACTCAAATCAGGCCGCCGGCTTGGTATGCTAGTTGATCAAAAAATGAACGACGGCATTCCTATTGAACTTTTCGGTCGCAACGCGATGACCGCACCAGCTGTTGCAGAGCTTTCAATTAAATATGCCTGCCCAGCTATTCCCATACGTATTATACGACAAGATGGTTGTTATTTTCAGATGCAGTTCTACGCAGCGATAGAGAAACCTGTCGATGGTGACGTGTCTATAATGATGCGCTCAATCAATATGCTTTTTGAGGAGTGGGCGACAGAACACCCTGCTCAATGGCTAGGCTGGCTGCATCGGCGGTGGCCAGAGGACTAGTTTAAAAGTCCTATTTAGAGTTAAAGGGTGGCATGGGACCTACCAGCAACGACGGGTCTAGTCGCAACGTTCTCCAAGTAAGTCCCCAATGCAGATGCGAACCTG
>CAYZDH010000157.1:0-1543 GCA_964477025.1 uncultured Rhodospirillaceae bacterium
GGAAAATTCCAGTCTGGCGAAAATACTCTCTCTCCACATCTTCGAACTTGGGATAAAGGCGGGTGATCGCGTTATCTCCCGCCAGCATTCGGCGGGGTGGATCAGCGGTAATCAATGCATCGATTCGACCCTCAACCAACAGATCCGCAAGCGATCCGTCCGGGAGATCGGTGAGACTGACCCCTTCCGGCGGCCTCTCTGCCGTATTATCAAGGCGTCCAGGGGAGTTCGGTCCAAGCTGGTACCAATCGATTTCTGATAGCGCATTTCCAACCGTATCGGCGAGCCAACCGCGGGCATAAGTTGTCGCAGTCTGCGCCCATTGAGGTAGCCCGACTTTTTTTCCTTTCAAGTCCTCGGGCTTAGTTATGGAACCGTCGGAACGAATATAAACCCCGGACAATCTGAACAAACGCGACGGAAATACCGGAATTAAAATAAATGGGGCATTACCGCGCGATATAGCCTGGCAGGACATGGCGAAAGAAATTTCGGAAATATCCCACTCCTGATCCGCCAAAAACCTTTTAAAAGTCTCCTCCACTTCCATCACCAGACTAGTGAGCTCGATGCCCTCGGGCTTTACCGCACCGGTAAACATATCTCTAACGTGGTCATAATCATTGACGCCCATTGTCAGATGTAAATCTGCCATCTCATCCTCTTCATTTTTTCACTTGGTGGGTTTTGATACCACGCACTAAAAATCAACGCACCTACTCTAGTTTTATCCCGCCGGCGAGCCTTCAATTTTATGCAACTTACCCGCATCCAAAGCATGTGCGTGCGCGCTACGGGTGAATATGTTAAGTCTTGGTTTATAAACACTTGGATCGTCTAGTGTCCCCGCGCTTATAACGTATTGATTATCCCAATCGGACGACTTACAGAGAACATTAGAACCACATTTTGGACAGAAACCGCGTTCCATAAAAGTACCGCGATCCGTTTCTTTACCGTAAAATTTTAGCTTACCCTTCAGCTTAACACCCCCCTTGTCCACCATCAGGCTGGAGGCGAAAGCGGTACCTGTATATCGTTGACAATCGCGACAATGACAAAGCCCCGAATAAAACGGCTTATCTGGTATTTTCACCTCATATGTTATCGCGCCGCAAAGGCATTTACCGGTTGTTTTTATAGTCATTCTCTTTCCTTTTTATTCGTAATTGTCATTGCGCCGAACATATCCCAGCTGCAGGCCAGATTATTCTAATTTTGCCTTTTTGATTTGAAGTTTGGGAAGCATATAAATCCCCGTTAATTATTTTCCCGAAGCTTGAACCGTTGAATTTTACCAGTAACCGTCTTTGGTAAGTCCTCTACAAAATAAAACCAGCGCGGATATTTGTAGTGGGATAGGGCGTCGCGGCAATGTTCTACCAATGCTACCTCCATTTTTTCGTCCGCATCACTAACATCATTCAATACAACATAGGCTGCCGGCTTTATGAGCCCGTCTTCATCGGGATGGCCAACCACTGCAGCCTCAAGAACTTTGGGATGCTCAATCAGCCTTGCTTCAATTTCTAAAGGCGAACAC
>CAYZDH010000157.1:1553-6492 GCA_964477025.1 uncultured Rhodospirillaceae bacterium
ACAATCCACCAACTTTAATCAAGTCGTCACCACGCCCAGCATTATGGTAATAGCCGTCAGAATCACGGAAATACATGTCACCGGTATTTAGCCAATCTCCTCTCATTGTTGCAGCTGTCTTTTCGGGGTTATTCCAGTAAAGTCGGGCTGACGACTCTCCTTTTACCCAAACAGTTCCAATAACATCAGGCTCGGTTATTTCATTTTCATTATCATCAACCAATTTAACGTCGTAGCCTGGGACTGGCTTACCAGATGTGCCGTATTTGTAATCATCTGGCTGATTAGAGATAAAAATGTGCAAATTCTCAGTCGAACCTAACCCATCTATGATAAGAGTATGAGTTTTCTCTTTCCAGCGACGGAATACGTCTCCGGGCAACGCCTCCCCCGCTGAAATACAAATTCTTAAAGAAGAGAGGTCTGGATTTCTGCTCTCCATGGCACGCAGTTGCTGCGCATAGAGGGTCGGCACACCAAAAAACACCGTGGGACGAAATTTTTCAATCATTTCAAAGCTCATCTCCGGCGTTACTTTTTGGTCTGAGAGAACAATCGTCGCACCAACCCATAATGGAAACGTCATTGCGTTACCAAACCCATAGGAGTGAAACAGTTTGCTAACTGAGAAAACTGTATCGTCTTCACGTAATCCCGCTGTGTTCTTTGAGAACCGTTCGGAGGTACAGATCATAGACCGGTGAGGATGCACGACACCCTTAGGATTACCAGTTGAACCGGAAGAATAAAGCCAAAAACAATCATCCAAATGATTTGTGTTAGCCGCCCGCAGAGAATCTGACGCCTTTCGGGCGTCCTCTGCCATTTCCTCTGCAACAACTACATGAACGGGTTTATGATTTGACGCTTTAAGCGCTGGTTCAAGGGTTACAGCAAATTTGGCGCTATACACAAAACATGCACATTCAGAGTCACTGATTAGATAATTGTAGTCTTCGGTGCGCTGGAGAGTATTCACCGGCGCTGGGATGATGCCTGCCTTAATGGCACCAAAAAACATCCCAACAAAATCGGGACAATCCCTGACCACCATCATCATACGTTCACCTGGTTTAATACCGAGGGATAGAAGATGATTGCCATACCGGTTTACGCAATCGCTTAACTCTTGAAAGGTCCATTCTTCATCGTTGGTTCGAATTGCGACCTTACCAGCCCTTCCTTCAAGCAGATGTCGATCGATAAAACTGACAGCCGCGTTGAAGTTCGGCGCGAATTTTAGGTGGTTCGGCTCCCTCGAGCGATCAACCTCAACCGTGTTATCATCCATATTTAGCTCCAGTTTCATTCCACTAACTTCGCGGCTTTTTGCCTCCAACGCAAACAGTTCCCGAATGCAGAAGTATTAAACCAAAAACATGCGGCAATTAGCTCAAAAACAGCGGGTTGCTTTTGTTGTAATTAGCTGGCACCAACCTTATTTAATTAATAAGAGCTAAGTTTAAAAAGGTATTTAGGTAAAGGCGATGGCGGACGTGGCACTAGGAAAAAAATTTCTCGGGCAACCGGTTGAACGGGTTGAAGATGAGATCCTTCTCATGGGTAAAGCCCAATATTCCGACCACTTGCCAACCCGTGCCGGCACTCAACATGCAGCCATTCTTCGTTCGCCGCATGCACATGCTAAGATTATATCCATCGACACCATCCGGGCTGAAAATATTCCAGGCGTCACTGCTGTAATGACCGGTGACGATGTTAAGGAAATGTCAGAAGCGTTCCTAATCGTTTTACGTCAACCCATAAATCAGTGGGCCCTAGCGGTCGAAAAAGTTCGCTATGTCGGCGAACCGGTAGCGATCGTCGTCGCACGAAACCGGTATATAGCTGAAGACGCGTTAGCTGAAATAGACGTCACCTATGAAGCGATGAAACCAGCGGTCGACCAAGAAGAGGCGACCTTAGACGATGCTCCAATTGTGCACGAAGCTGTTGGAAGCAATGTCGTTTCTACACGCGATTTTACTTATGGCGACCCCGACGATGCCTTTTCTGAAGCGGACAAAGTGGTAAAATTGAAAATCCGTTATCCGCGGAATTCTCAGACCCCGCTTGAAGGTTTTGTCGTTACGGCTGACTATCATCAAGGTGAAAATCTTTATGATGTTGCGTCTAACTATCAAGGGCCATTCACTTCGCATCCGGTAATGTCGATGGCTCTTAGGGTCAAGAATTCCCAGCTGCGGATGCGGACACCGCAATGGTCTGGCGGTGGTTTTGGTATCAAGGTCCAGATTTTTCCTTACGTCGTCCTCATATGCCTTGCCTCTAAAAAGGTCGGCAAACCTGTCAAATGGGTTGAAGACAAACTCGAACATTTGTCTGCCGCCGCAGCGGCACCTAACCGTTTGATAAAAATGGAAGCGGCTGTCAAAAACGACGGTACTGTTACTGGTTTCCGCTTTGACCAACAAGATGATTATGGTGCGTTTCTCCGCGCACCAATGCCAGGGCCCCTGTATCGAATGCACGGTATTCTAACCGGCGCCTATGATATCAAAAACCTTTCTGTAACTAATCGCGTGGTGATGACCAACAAATGTCCGTCTGCAATGGTTCGTGGATTTGGTGGGCCACAGATGTATTACGGCATTGAGAGAATCATGCATAAGGAGGCCTCTGAGCTCGGTATGGACCCACTTGATGTTATTCGTAAAAACCTTGTGCCAGCTGGTGTTTTTCCATACCGCGCCGCTGCAGGCGCTTTAATCGATTCGGGAGATTATCCGCGAGCAGTTGAAAAGGCCGTGAAAGAAGGCGCACTCGACGATCTCAAGAAACGACGGGATGAAATGCGTGCGGCCGGTAAAAAATATGGTATTGGTTATGCCGCAATTGTTGAACCCGCCCAATCGAATATGGGCTATCTTTCTAATATTTTGCCCCGTGACGAACGGCAGCGGAATCCGAAGGGTGGTGCGGTAGCGAATGCGACTGTCAATGTTGATCCACTTGGCACTGTGAGCGTTACGGCAGATTCAATACCTCAGGGTCAAGGGCACATGACAATTCTGTCACAAATTGTCGCCGACGTATTGGGACTGACCCCAGATCAAATCAAGGTTAATCTGGACTTCGATACCGCAAAAGATGCCTGGTCAATAGCAACAGGTAACTATTCATCACGGTTTTCGTCGGCAACAACCGTTGCTTGCCTGAAAGCGGCAGAAAAAGTAAAAGCCAAGCTATCCCGTATTGCTAGTCAGACCCTCAACGTTCCCGCCGATCAGCTTGAATTTGTTGATGGAAAGATACGCGACCCCTCTAACCCAGAGAATGGCATTAACTTCTATCGCGCCGCTGGTTCCGCCCATTGGACCCCAGGCAATCTGCCGGATGAGATGGAACCCTGTGTTAGGGAAACAGGTTCATGGTCTCCTCCAGAATTAGAATCTCCTAACGAAAAGGATCAGATTAATACTTCGTTGACCTATGGTTTCGTATTCGATTTTTGTGGCGTTGAAGTCGACGAAGACACCGGCGAAGTTAAGATAGACAGATACGTGACGATGCACGACTCTGGCACCTTGCTCAATCCCTTGCTTGCGGACGGACAAGTCCACGGTGCCTTTGCCTGGGCTATAGGGTGCGCACTCTATGAGGAATTTGTCTATGGCGACGATGGTAGTTTTCTGACAGGCACCTTTGCTGATTATCTAGTACCAACAGCCTGGGAGGTACCGGAACCTCAAATAGTTCACATGGAATCGCCGTCTATGTTAACGCCATTAGGTGCTAAGGGAATAGCCGAAGGGAACTGCATGTCGACGCCTGTGTGCCTGGCAAACGCAGTTGCGGATGCGCTTAATGTCGAGGATATCACCCTACCCATGACACCGACGCGGATCAGCGCCATGATCCATGGTGAGGAAAAGCCGCCAAACAATGATAAACTTACTGTCACCGCTCCAGTTAAAGGCGAGGGCAACGTTCTCCGCGGCACTGGCGAAACATTTGTGCCAGCAGAACCTCATGAGGTTTGGAATACATTGCTTGACCCTAAGGCGTTGGCTGCAGTCATTCCTGGCTGTCATGCACTGGACCTTATTGGGGACAACAGTTACGAGGCTGATGTCTCACTTGGTGTAGGGCCGGTGCGTGGTCGCTTTAAAGCTAATGTGGGTTTAACGGAGATGGTAGAGCCCAAGAAGGCAACCTTGTCCGGGGGCCTAATCGGGCCACTCGGGGCATCTCAGGGTTCAGGCCACGTATTCCTAGAGGCTGCAGATGATGGCACAAAGGTTTCCTACGACTATGCAATAGAACTTACAGGGACAGTAGCTTCTGTTGGTGGGCGGTTACTCGAAGGTGCGGCAAAAGCGCTTGTAAAACAATTTTTTCAAAGGCTTGGCGCCCAAGTTGGTGGCAGGCCAGTTTCAGGGGGGGAGCCATGGTGGCGTAATCTTCTCCGCAGTTTGGGGCTTTTAAAATGAAACCAAAGGCTTTCGATTATCTGAAGGTTGCTTCTGCAGAGGAAGCTGTTGTCGCATTGGCACAAGGAGGTGAAGACGCAAGGATAATCGCTGGCGGTCTATCACTTATGCCAATGCTAAATTTCAGATTGGCAGAACCGAGCATTCTAATTGATATTTCCAAGGTAGATTCCTTGAACTACATACGGGAGGCCGATGGACATGTTGAAATTGGTGCTGCTACCCGCCAAGCGGACCTAATGCGCTGGGACGGGTTGGCAAACAAACTGCCACTGGTGAATGCAGCGCTTCCTTATGTGGGACATTATCAAACTAGAGCTAAAGGAACAGTTTGTGGTTCTTTGTCTCATGCTGACCCGAGCTCGGAACTTCCACTTTGTCTTGCTGTACTGGAGGGCGAGGTCGAGCTTCAATCGGCAAATGGCAAACGTACTATTCCCGCTGACCAGTTTCAGACTGGTATGCTTTCAACGGCCAAACACGCC
>CAYZDH010000158.1:0-6424 GCA_964477025.1 uncultured Rhodospirillaceae bacterium
TCTTGGAGGATCACCGCCAAACCCGCCGAGCCGGTAAACCCAGTCAACCATGCTAGGCGCTGAGCACACTTAGGCGGAAACTCAGATTGATATTCATCAGCCAACGGAACTAGAAAACCATCCAGCTTCCTATCAGATAACTCGACACGCAGCGCCCCAATACGGTCAGAAGACGGTAATTCAAACTCAGGCACCTTTCGCTTACAGGATGCCATAAATGATCTCAATGCTTCACGTAAATCATCAGAAGGGTCGGGTACGACCAACGACATCCAACTATCAGGATCAATATTTGCGGGTGCTGCAAACTGTCCTTCAATTAGCAAACGAAGTTCATCTATGTTTAAAGTCGCTTTCTCGGCCTCTAACAGACATTTCAGAACTGCGTTAACTTCATTTTCTGCTACAATCATGACAAATCATGTTTTCCAAGTTTTTTTGCCAAGACCTAAAGGTTGGGTCCTTAAACCTAAACGAATAGACCTAAAAAATTTACCAACGCACCCATGAAAATTTCAAGAACACGCCCAACGCACTTTATCCGATAACATCATTACCAATCCATTTGCAAAGCCCTAATGTGGTGGCAAAAGACCCTGTCTCTTCCTCCAAAAAAGAATTAGCTAATTAGATTTCAACACTAGGGTCGCCCACTCATCTATTAGAAGCTGATCAACGACGGTAAAGCCTTCTGCCATGTGTGCGTTAACAACGTCAACCGCTTGCTTATCTAATACACCTGACAGGATGAGATGGCCGGTGGGGCTCACTATCTTAGCAGTTTCCGAAGCCGCATCTATGAGCGGTCCCGCCAGGATATTAGCGACCACCAAATCAAACGGGCTAGCGGACTTTATTTCAGCGGCCGAATAGAAATTGCTTTCACATGCGGTAACCGAGCCCGCACTCCCATTTTTCTTAATATTCTCTGACGCTATCGAAACTGCTGATGGGTCATTATCGCAAGCCAGTATCTTGATTTCCGGTAAAATTTTACTCATCCCGATGGCCAGAATTGCCGTACCGCATCCGACGTCTAACGCATTTTGGATCACACAATCATCATTTAGAAGCCTTTCGAGAGCCCTTAGGCACCCCTCAGTTGTTTGATGCTCGCCAGTTCCAAACGCTAAGCCGGCATCCAGCGCGATAGGTATTTTGTCTTTCGGAAAACCCTCTCTGAAATGATCAGGGTAAATAAAGAATTCACCTATTGTTACAGGTTGCGTTCGGGCTTGATATTGGGCAACCCAGTCGATACTGGCGATACCTTCGATGGAGAATTTCGGTGGTTTCAAACCCAAAGCCAACGATCCTATCAAAAATCGGGTTTCAATCTCCGATGCATTTGGCTTAACGGAACAGAACCCAACAACGCGGCGTCCCCTTGAATTGTCATCTTCATCCATACTCATCCCATCGACAAAGGGATCAAGAGCCGATTCAAAGATCGACAGATGGTCTTTTTCATCAATGTAAAAGACAATATTCCAACTATCGGGCTCGTTTTTATTCATCGGTCAAGCTGGCTCTACAAAACTATCCATCACTTTTTTAACACCTGCTTTTTCGAACTCAACTTCGAGCTTATTGCCGTCAACGGCTACTACTTTTCCATAACCAAATTTTTGATGAAAAATCCGGATGCCACGTTTTATGTTACTGGAAGGCGGAAGACTGTTAATAACCTTTGCCCGAACATCTATGACACCTTCATCCTTAATTAAGCCTTGAGCAGACTGCATACGTTGAAATCCGGGGCCACGCCCCGCGGCTGCCCATTCCCCTGGGGCGTCATCTTCAAACCCTGAGTTCGCCGGGTAACTGCCGTAAAGACCAGGGTCAATTACTGCCTCTATGTCTTTCTCTGGCAATTCCTCGACGAACCGAGAGGGAATTGAGGTCTGCCATTGATTATAAATTCGTCGGTTCGCTGCAAAACTAACATGGGCTTGCTGGCGTGCCCGAGTTAAACCGACATAAGCCAGTCTCCTTTCCTCTTCCAGGGCTGAAGCGCCTCCTTCATCCATTGCTCTTTGATTAGGAAAGACACCCTCTTCCCAGCCAGGAAGAAAAACTGTCTCGAACTCAAGACCTTTCGCGGCATGCAACGTCATTAGGCTGACCATTTCGCCCGCATCCGCCTGCCCGGCCTCCATCACCAGACTGACATGCTCAAGGAAGCCGGAGAGATTTTCGAATTCTTCCAGCGCCCTCACAAGTTCTCGTAAATTCTCTAAACGGCCAGGGGCCTCAGGCCTCTTGTCATTTTGCCACATCTCTGTATAGCCGGATTCATCAAGCACAGTTTCTACTAGCTCCACCTGATCGACCGTTTCTGCAAGACCAGCCCATCGATCAAAATTTGCAAAAAGTGCTGTGATAGCGCGGCGGGCTTGTGGGCGTAGTTCATCGGTCCCAGCCAATCTTCGCGCAGCTTCCGTCAACGAAACTGACTGTACCTGTGATAGGTTATGGATAGCTCGTATTGTTGCCACACCAATTCCACGGCGCGGGACATTTATGATGCGCTCGAAAGCCAAGCCATCATCAGGCTGATTAATGACGCGCATATAAGCGATGGCATCTCGTATCTCCTGTCTTTCGTAAAACCTTGGCCCACCGATCACACGGTATGGTATTCCCACCGTAATAAAACGCTCCTCAAATTCTCGCATCTGAAAACTAGCCCGCACCAGCACGGCAATCTCTTCCAAAGATGCTTTCTTTATTTGGAGAGCTTCGACCTCATCGGCGATGTTCCGCGCTTCAGCCTCGCCATCCCACAAACCCCGAACGGTAATTTTGTCGCCGCTATCACGTTCCGTCCAAAGCGTCTTACCTAAACGACCAGAATTATGAGAAATTAGAGCAGACGCCGCCGAGAGAATTTCAGGAGTGGATCGATAATTCTGTTCAAGGCGAAAGACTTCTGCTCCGGGAAAGTCTTCTTCAAATTTAAGAATATTTCCGATTTCGGCCCCACGCCAACTATAGATCGATTGATCGTCGTCACCGACGCAGCAAATATTACGATGCGTTTGCGCTAAGAGTCGGATCCATATATATTGAGAAACATTCGTATCCTGATACTCGTCGACAAGAATGTAACGAAAACGGCGTTGATAGTCCGCTAGCGCCACCTCATTCCCGGTAAATAAACTTAAATTATGAAGAAGGAGATCGCCAAAGTCGCAAGCGTTAAACCTAATTAAGCGCTGCTGATACTCCTTATAAAGCTGGATTGCTTTACCGCCGGCAAATTCTCCTACCTCAGATGCGGAAACCTTCTCGGGCGTCAATCCACGGTCTTTCCATCGCTGAATAATCGCCAAAATAGATCGGGCAGGCCACTTACTATCGTCAATACCATTGGCCTCAAGAATCTGCTTAAGCAGCCGCAGCTGGTCGTCACTGTCAAGGATTGTGAAATTCGATTTGAGGCCAACCTGTTCCGCATGGCGTCGCAATATTCGGGCGGCAATCGCATGAAAGGTGCCAACCCACAAGTCTTCTGCCACAGGGCCAACCAAGCTAGCCACGCGCTCACGCATTTCCCGGGCCGCCTTATTGGTAAAGGTGACTGCTAGAATTTGTCCGGGAAAAGCTTTTCGGGTCACTAAAATATGGGCAAGCCGCGTCGTCAGTACCCGCGTTTTTCCGGTGCCAGCGCCTGCCAGAACTAGAACAGGCCCATCTATCGCTTCCACGGCGTCGCGCTGAACAAGATTCAAGGACGAGAGATAGGAAGATCCTGCCGACTGTGGCGGACGAGGTTTCCTTGAAGATTTTTCAGAAATATCGGACATAAGGAGATTTAGTATACCAGCGTGAAATGAGTCAGAGCCAATAAAGATTAAATTTTTTCGAGTGGGTCTTTTTTATAACGCCCCGTGTTACTCCTTTCGCGACTGGGCAAAAGGCTCACTATTCACCCCAGCGTTGAAATTATAGTTTTCTGCGCTATCACAAGGCTAGCCTGCGAAAACGCATAAAAAAAATAAAATGTTTTGTAAAATGTAAAACTTTATAGAACCGCGAAAAAAATTCCGGTCAAGATCCTCTGTGTTCAGATATTTTCATGATTCGCAGATTTTTAGCCGATTTAGGCAATTCTTTATGCGTCGCGTGTAACGCCGATAGCACTTCCATTTTTTCTTTAGGCATCATTGCTACCCGCCGGGTCTCTAAATCAACATGTAACGAGAGAAACTCACATGTTGCAGCTAGATAACCATCCGTTAAATGATACATTTCGTGGTAGTGGTGTACTCGCTTATTATCAAAGCCGATAAGCTGTGTTTCACATCTCACCTCATCTCCCTGCAGCACCTCTCTGTTAAATGTGACGTGTTGTTCGACCGCGAAGGTGCTACCATTTGTCGTTTTCCGATATTCATCACCTAAACCGACATAACTAAAAAATGCGTCGACGGCATGGTCAAATACGAGAGTGTAAAAAGCCACATTCATGTGCCGGTTATGATCGGTCCATTCAGGTTGTATTACTTCCTGCCACAACTTAAGAGGCGCCGGGTGTATCATTTCCGTATGCACCGTTTTATTTGAGGCTTTCACGGCACCGGACCAGAATATCCAGCACCTTGAAGGGGTCTTCAATCCGTGGAAATGTTGGAACGCCTTTTGGCTCCAAAAACGCCTTAGCAGCGGCATTGCTGCCTTCATCGCCGGAAAAGGAAATATAAATTGGCTTGTCAGGATGATCCTTTTTTTGATCAACAATAAAATCAAGATTCATTTCTCCCAGCTCGTCAGCCAAAATCAAAATTGCGACGACTGCGTCTACATTTGGGTCTTCGAGTAGCGCCCGCATCGATTCACGCCAGGCAAATTCCATACCGTTAACCGTCGCCGATGGAAATACGTCTACCGGATTGGTAATGTTTATAAAGGGTGGGCTGATTTCTTCTAATCTTGCCTGCGTTCTTGCTTTTATTTTAGAGAATTCCAACCGGGTCCTTTGCTTACATATATCCGAGATATGGACAATGAAAGCTCCTGAAGGCGAAACAAAACCAATTCGATTTCCGGCAGGTATGGGCATCATCGCCGCTGCTTTTGCGGCGGTAAATAAGTGTGTAAATTCGTCAATCCGAACAACCCCGGCCTGCTTTAAGGCACCGTCAAGGATATTGTCATCAGATCCTAATGAGGCGGTATGTGACATCGCCGCTTTAGCGCCATCTTCGGTTGCTCCACCTTTTAACATGATTACCGGTTTCTTGCGGGTCACCTCGCGGGCGATTTTGAGGAATTCCTGTGGTCGATGAAGACTTTCAAGATATATAAATATCGTCTTGGTTTTGGGATCGTCAGCAAGGTAAGACAAAACGTCAACCTCATCGATATCGACGGCGTTCCCAAGACCTATACATCTAGCAACGCCGTAATATTCGCCTGACATGATTGAGCGCATCATAGCCCCCGTAAAATTACCCGTTTGGGCAATATAGGAAATGCCCCCCTTGGGGATTTTTCCCAACGGGAAAAAACTTGACGTGAAATTGGAGGGTGTCGAAATGTGACCCGCGGTATTGGGGCCGAGAACCCTCACCTTGGTTTTTTTAATTACCGCCCTTAACTTAGCTTGGAGACCCTCACCGGCTTGATCCACCTCAGCAAAGCCACCCGCGGCTAAAACCACAGACTGAATCCCACGCGCTGCGGAATCCTCTATAGCCTGGGGTGTCTGCGCGGCAGGCAACATGACAATACCCATATCGATGCCATAAGGAAGATCAGCGATGGTTTTTGAAACGGCTAGGCCAATAATCTTTCCTCCCCGCGGATTTACTGGGTGAATTTCACCCTTAAACCCGTTGGCTTTAAGGTTCTCGATCACGGTCCGGCCCGGTTTGCCGGGCGTAGCGGAGGCTCCGATCACGGCTACGCTGCTAGGTGAAAAAAATGAGTCGATGTTTGACACGGCTGTTCCATTTCTTTTTTGTATGTCGCAATCTAGCGGGTTGCTCTTTATCGCGTTAGGCTCCCTTCCAAGCAAGACAAGTTTTAGGAAGGATCTCCATGACCTATGAAGTAAAATCTGTAAATATTCTTGGCAGTGATATGGATTGCCTTGTGTTTACACCCGAAAGCGCGGGTCCCTTTCCCGGCGTTGTGGTAGCACAACATATTCCTAACGCTCATGATGGGTTGGAGGCTGACCCATTCACTATTGATATTGGCAACAAATTTGTCGCCAAAGGGTATGCCTGCGTCATTCCTTTCATTTTTCATTGGTGGCCTGCAGGGACTGACCTTGCGACCAAACGGGCAGAGTGGGACGACGCCAAAACGGTAGCCGATCTGGATGCCGCATGCGGCGTGCTGCAGAGCATCGCCGGCTTTGACCCAGATCGCATTGCAATTTTAGGACACTGCTGGGGTGGTCGTATGGCCAGGC
>CAYZDH010000159.1:0-6264 GCA_964477025.1 uncultured Rhodospirillaceae bacterium
TCCTCTATTAAGCATTTTCAAAACCGCGAACAGTTGCGATCGAAAGTACTTCGAACGGCGTCGGTCATAGGCGAGGGTTACGATAGAGGGAATTAAAGGTAATTTAGCTTTTACAAGGCCGAAGCGTGTCTCTATCCCCCAAATTGCAAGAATAACTCGTGGGACAACGCCATATTTTTTATATACAGCTTTGAGGGTTTTCTCATAGCGCTTTGCCATAAGGCTACCACGTTTTAAATTGGTATCTGTTACGACCCTGTTAAGGTAGTAACTAAGGGTTAGTTTAAATTCTGATTGGTTACGGTCTCTTTTGAGAACGCGTTTAATTGGCTTTACGTCATCAAGCACTGAATTGATAATTTTTTGCTTAATGCCAAGCTTGGCTGCTTCTATTTTTACTTGTCCTAGCCAGACAGAAAATCGGGCTTTATTTTGCTCAGCAGACGCCGTTGTCACGAAACATAGTGATATTAACCAGATCAAAATACGAACCGCGGATCGTGCTGAAAACCCTAACCCGCATGTGGCGGACATTTTGCATGCCTTTCCGGAAACACAGGGTCTTCTTTTGCCATAGGCACACGAATCGAGCAAACAAGTCGTTTGTCTTATAGGTAGTCAAAGTTTTCAAAAAATTAGAAATTAACAAAAGGTTTGTTAGAACAAGTTTTTATTTGTTTAAACGCCAATCATCTCGCATATTTTTTTGAACAGTGGGTGTTCGGCTTCACCGAAACACATGCTCCCTGTGAAATGGTGCCGACCCATTAACTCGATAAACTCACCACTATGGCCAGTAGATTGCCAAGCCTTTATAAACGCTTCCGGTTGACGATGAAATTCCTCCGTATCGTGCTCGGCGCAGCCAATTAATAATGGTGTATCGCAAACTGCTGGAATATGAAAAATTGGGCTGTTTTCACGCCAGTCATCCTTGGAAAGGTTAAGGTAGGTGTTTCGATAACTTAAATAGACAGCCTCAAGATCGTACATACCGCTTATAGCTACCGCACCCTTTATGAGGTCGCTAGGTAAACCATAGAGTTGCTTCCAGTCGGTAACCAGAGACATCGCACACATATGGCCGCCCGATGAGTGGCCTGCAATGTAAATCCTGTCTCGATCCCAATTATAGGCGTCGGCGTTGTTGTAAACCCAAGCAACGGCATCTCTATTTTGTCTGACTTGGTTACTTAAGGTGCCTTGAGGTACGTTGGTAAACTCTGTGGCGACCCAAGTTACACCTCGCGGCACGAATTCCGCTGCTGGAAAGCTGTAGCCCTCCTTGCTGCCGCGGGTCCAAGCCCCTCCATGCATAAAAACAATTACTGGTGCCTTTTCGGTATTCTCGGCCGGAAAGATATCTAAGACTTCACGTTTGTCATCGCCGTAAGGGACATTTAAAAGCCCTTTGACTTTTTTTTGCGCAGCTACGCTGGCGTCACCCCGCTCTTTTTGAAATATACTAGTGTCTGGAAACCTTTTGCTGTGGTCGTATTGCCAATTTAATTCTTCTTGTGTGTAATCAAGAAAAACTTTGTCCTTAATACTATCCTGCGGCATGCTCGAGCTCCTTAAAATTCTCGCCAATTTTGCCGTGGGCTAGCTTGTTAGGCAAGACGCTCAGAACCGACCGTTATTTTTATCGTAAATTTTGGAACGGACTAAACTAACTGAGGAAAGTGGAATGGAGTTAAACAAAAAACGTTGTATCCCCTGTGAAGGTGGTCTTGAGCCTCTTCCTAAGAATGAGGCGGAGGATTTATTGAAGAATACCCTATGGTTGGAATTCAGTAACATAGGAATAATAATTTTTCGGAAGTTTTTATTTGATGATTTTTTTTCTTCTCTAGATTTAGAAAATAAACTTGGAGCCCTCGCGGAAGCAGAAGGTCATCATCCTGATATCAGTTTTGGTTGGGGCTACGCTGAAATCTGTTTCTTTACTCATGCAATCGGGGGCTTACATGAAAATGATTTTATTATGGCAGCAAAAACTAATGACTTAATTTGACCTATTTGGCTGTTAACAAATAATGGCCCAAAACTTTGAAGTAGAGGCAAGGCTAAGTAATTACGTTTAAACAGGAGGTTTTCCAGATGCGGATAGTCGTGAATGGGATGCAGGCGTTTGGTAAGGCGGTTTTAGATAAACTTGTAGAGCGTGGAGAAGAGGTAATTGGGGTGTATGGTGCTGAGGATAAACCTGGCAGAAGGCGCGACCCAATAAATGAAGCGGCGGAGGCGCTGGAAATACCCCTATTCCAGCTAAAGAGTTTTAAAACAGAGGAAGCACTGGATCACATTAAGAGCTTAAACGCTGACCTATGCGTGATGGCTTACGTAATCAAGTTTGTGCCTTCGACATTTTTAAATATACCGACCCACGGAAGTATTCAGTATCATCCTTCCTTACTACCCAAGCATCGGGGGCCTAGCTCAATAAATTGGCCAATTATACAAGGCAGTGACAAAACCGGACTGAGTATTTTTTGGCCTGATGACGGCCTGGATACTGGCCCTATCCTTTTGCAAAAAGAGGTTGATATCAAAGCAGACGACACGTTGGGTTCAATTTATTTCGAAAAGCTTTTTCCTTTGGGTGTAGAGGCCATGATGGAGGCGGTGGATCTGGTTCGTGATGGTAAGGCGCCTAAGATACCACAGGATGAAAGCAACTCGACATATGAGAGTTGGTGTAAGGCTGAGGACGCCGAAATTAATTGGAACCAACCAGTTCAAGAAATTTTTAATTTGATTAGAGGGGCTAACCCGCAGCCTGGCGCATGGTCTAATTTTAATGGCAAGCCAATACAAATCTATGACTGTGAGATGTCCGATGAAAGTTCTGGAAAACCTGGCGATGTAATAGATCTTAGTAATGATAGCTTTACGGTAGGAGCAGACGACGGGTCTATCCTTGTGAGGAGAGTGAGAAAAGAAAAAGATAAAATGTTGGCAAACGAGTTTATATCCGATGTCACCTTGAAAGTTGGAGATAAATTTGGTTCTTAGGAGACCCCATTTGAGATTTAATGTTTGCTTCTAAATTTTACCTTTTTAAAGCTTTAAACAAGCCGTTTTACTCTCAATAATTAGAACTGTTCAGCGAGTTCGCTCTCAATGCCTCGCTGGCTCCTCATCGGGGTCACGGTGTCTATGAATTCCCCAAGCATCGTGACCCTGATCCACTTTACCCATCAAATTAATGTTTTTGTAACCGGGACGTCAGTCCCAATAAAAAATCATTCACACTGCTGTTATCCATATTAATTCAATCGTCTGGTATTGGAATTTATCAACAAGTTCAGTAAGTTTCCTAAAGGCTGGAGAGGTGGCAGAGTGGTTGAATGCACTGGTCTTGAAAACCAGCATACGTGTAAGCGTATCGAGGGTTCGAATCCCTCCCTCTCCGCCAAATAACGATTTTTAGAGGACAATTGAAATGTCTAAATTTGCAAGCAGCGTCCGGTTTCAGGTAAGAGGCGGACAAGAGGAAGCCTTTAAGGAGGCGGTTAGAAAATTTGATGTCTTGCAATACCCAGGTTGCCTATCACATCAAGTTATAGATGCCGGAAATGGCCGTTTTCAATCAAATGTCGTCTGGGAGAATGAAGACGCTATTGCAGCTGCGCGACCCGAATTAATTAAGTTCCTAGATACAATGCGTCCGATGCTTTCGGAACTTTCGCCGGAGTTAGGTGTTACTGATCCAATCTCGGGTCCGATCATCGAAAAATAAGTTCGTGAGTACCTTCAAAAGCAACTGGTTAAATTGTTTAAGATAAAAATCATACTCATTATTACTATAAAATAAATAAAAAATCATATGAATATAAATGTTTAAAACCCTCTGATAATATTATGGTTTAATACTAATATCTAAATCAGATTGGACATCTTACCGGTCTAGGCGCAAAGTAACCCTATTTAGATGGAACGCGGGAGGCAAAATAATGGAAACAATAAACCCAGCTGAATTTCGTCAAGATGAGGTAGCTCCTAATCGTGTCGAACCGCCTGGGAAGGTTACCTCTATGCCGTCACCGACAACATTGCATCATTTGCATATATTTTCTGATGAAAATTATGACAAGATGGTTGAATTTTATCGACGGTTATTCAACGCAGAGATTGTTCGTGTAAATCCCAATGGCCTAACGTTTATTACTTACGACGATCACGACCATCGGGTTGTTATAATCAAACGTCCCGGGGCACAAAGAAAACCGAAAAATTTTATAGGAGTATCACATCAGGCCTACTGTTATTCTAGCCTGGGAGAATTGATTTACGTTTATAAGAGAATGAAGGCGTGGGGTTACGATCCGGTTTGGACCGTTAACCACGGCAATTCAACGTCATTCTATTATGAGGACCCGGATGGAAATCAGGTGGAAACTATGCTGGATAATTTTTCTCCTTCCGATACTAAGGAGAATAAGCGGAACTATCAGTGGTCCGAAGAATTTACGGCCATGGGAAACCCGACTTTTGATGCCGATAAAATGGTCAAACTATATGAATCTGGTGTCCCTGATTCTGTTTTACTCGATCACACAGAAGTTTGTGAATTAATCAAAGCCGGTAAACTTTAATAATCCATACCGATCATTGACCTAATATCCTTTGGTTTTTTACCTTTCGCCCGCAGCGAGCGTAACGAGGCGCCTCGATCACGTTTAGCAAGGCGTTTGCCTTCACTATTTTTTATGAGTTTGTGATGGCAATACTGTGGGGATTTATACCCTAATAAAGACTGCAGAAGTCTATGTATTGAGGTGCTTTCCGCTAAATCTTCTCCTCGTGTCACTAGAGTTATATCCTGTAAAGCGTCGTCAACAGTTACTGATAGATGGTAGCTGGTTGGAATGTCTTTACGCGCAATAATTATATCTCCAAAACAGTTATAATTAGCTGTTTGCAGTCCCGCTTCCTGATCCTTCCAGGATAATATTCTTGTAATTTCTAGGGCCTCAGTTATGTTGAGCCGGGTTGCATGCCCCTGCCCCTCATGAATTCGTTTCATCAGCTCTGTTTCTGTAAGAAGTTTACAGGTTCCAGGATATACAGATACTTCTGAATTATGTGGCGCGCCCCCAGCGCGTTGAATTTCCGCGTTAATCTCTTTTCGTGTGCAGAAACAGGGATAGGTTAAGTTCAGGTTTGAGAGCGTATTTAAAGCAGCAGTGTAGTCCGCTAAATGGTTTGACTGACGTCTTACTGGTTCGTCCCATGTTAGACCAAGCCAGTTTAGGTCTTCGTATATCGCTTGTTCTAGTTCCGGTTTACATCGAGCCTTATCTATATCCTCTATTCGTAGAATAAAACGGCCACCCGTTTCTCTTGCAAATTTTTCGGCGAATAAAGCGGCATAGGCATGCCCAATGTGTAGATACCCTGTTGGACTTGGAGCAAACCGCGTAATTTCGGGGTAATTCATTATAGTTTTAAGTATTTTGGAAAAATGTGCAGCTGATCATCTCCTAATGGAAGGAGATCCCTTTTAACTATGGTTTCCGTTATAAGCGGTCCGTATAAATGCGGGAAAATGTCGCCTTTTTCAGATTTTTCCCATTTTAGCTGATCGCCCAGGGTTTTAGGGTCGACGGTTAAAAGAGCTAAGCCTTTTTGACCGTTTCTATGTTTCTTAGCGCTCCCAACAACTTGTTCTCTTGTAGAAAAATGGATAAATCCATCGATAACATCTTGCGAGGAACCATAATATCGTCCGATTTTTTTTGCGTCGTCCCACTCTTCCATACGACATATATGGTAAATATAGTTTTCCAAAAAGTTTAACCTAAAATTTTATAAAAAATTAAGAGTTATAAGGCTTTCGGTGGTCGCCCGTGCCAAGCATCTTCGATCATAGACCGAATTGGTGCAAATTCGACTGGAACGGGGTTCGGATATGGGTCGCTCGAGATCATTTTTGCCGCCTTTTCTATTCCTTCCTCAGGCATGCCAATTTCCTTAAGTGAAGTTGGTGCCCCTATTGTAAAGTTTAAATAGTACAGGGCACGCGCTGCTGAATTTTGGCGTTCGCCAAGAGCCGCAGCTATCTTCTGCATTGCCTCTGGAGCTCCAGCAGTCGTATATGCAACACTATAGGGTAGCGCTACGGTGTGAGCCATTGAATGTTCGAGGTTAAAAGTGCTCCCGAGAACGTGAGCAAATTTATGATGCAGAGCTACACCGGCGGAACCAAGAGAAGTTCCACATAGCCAGGCTCCGTAGAGCCCATCGCCGCGGGCCTCTATA
>CAYZDH010000160.1:0-6228 GCA_964477025.1 uncultured Rhodospirillaceae bacterium
TTTGCATTCCTAGACACTGTTCCATTCATCGCATCGTATACAGAAGTCCCGTTTTATGTAGCTCTTGGAAGGCGGATGATGCTCCTAGCGATCGGGGCGTTAAGCCTTACCCTCATTATGGGTTACGGGGGGATGATCAGTTTTGGCCACGCAGTGTTTTTGGGCATCGGCGCGTATGTCGTTGGAATTTGCGCTGAACATGAGGTCGTTAGTGGATTTATCCAATGGCCATTAGCATTATTGACATGTGGAGTTTTCGCTTTAATTTTTGGTGCAATCAGTCTGCGGACCCGGGGCGTCTACTTCATCATGATCACGCTCGCACTAGCGCAGATGATGTATTTCCTCGGCGTTAGTCTTGATCGTTATGGCGGCGATGACGGGCTTCCACTTGCTGAGCCAAGTTATTTCTCGGGTTTGATCGACTTAAGTGAGAAAAACAGCCTGTATTATTTAGTTTTCGTTCTTTTGCTTCTGTGCCTCTGGATTTGCAAGCGGTTAGTCAATTCACGATTTGGCATGGTTATTCAAGGGGCACGCTCTAACGAAGCTCGTATGGAGGCTATTGGTTTTCCCACATACCGCTACAAATTAACGGCGTTTGTGATTGCTGGGGTGATGGCGGGTTTGGCTGGTGTGTTGCTTGCTAATCATACAGATTTTGTTAATCCAGATATGATGCATTGGACCAGATCCGGAGATTTAATTATCATGGTCTTGCTCGGCGGGATGGGGAGCCTCGCAGGGCCAATTGTTGGGGCGTTGGTCTTTATTTTGTTGGAGGAGGTGCTGTCGGGTATTACCGAATATTGGCAGCTTATCTTCGGCCCATTTTTAATTCTTGTCGTGCTATTTGCCCGTGGCGGATTGCTTGGTTTCCTTGAAAAACGTCAGTCATCGGAAAAACATGATGGCTGAAATTTTGCTTAAGGCGGAAAATCTTAGGAAAAGCTTTGGCGGGGTCCTGGCTACAGATAATCTGTCACTTTCTGTGGAAACTGGAACAATTCATGCGGTGATTGGACCCAATGGTGCTGGTAAGACAACTCTGATCGCGCAGCTTGCCGGCGCCTTAAAGCCCGATGGCGGGCGGATCCTTTTCGGCAGCGAAGATATTTCCGCATTGGCGCCGCCAGCGCGCTCGCGTCGAGGAATCTCGAGAACCTTCCAAATTACTAGTATTTTCCATGAGTTTACGGCGCTGGAGAATGTTGCGCTGGCCGTGCAGGCCCACGATAGTCACTCCTTTAGGTTTTGGCGTCCTGCGCGCGATGACCCAAAGCTCGTCGAGCCAGCGCAGAATGCGCTAAGAACTGTGGGGCTTGCGGACCGTGCTAATATTATTGTGCGTAACCTGTCACATGGTGAACATCGCCAGTTGGAAATTGCGATGGCGCTGGCTACTGCGCCCAAACTTTTATTACTTGATGAACCGATGGCGGGTATGGGTGCAGAAGAATCGCAAAGAATGGTGTCGATACTCAATCAATTAAAGGGTAACCATACGATCCTTTTAATCGAGCATGATATGGATGCCGTATTTGCTCTAGCGGATCAGATTACAGTCCTTGTTTATGGAAAATCCATTGCGTCAGGGACCCCTGTCGAAATTCGAAGCAATGAAGAGGTGCGCACGGCCTACCTCGGCGAAGAGGGGGCGGCAGACTAATGTTAAAGGTTGACGCTATCGAATCCTCCTATGGGACAAGTCAGGTGCTTTTTGGTATGACGCTTGAGGTTAGGGCCGGCGAAGTTGTGACCCTAATGGGCCGGAATGGTATGGGAAAAACTACAACTATTCGCTCGATTATTGGACTGATGAAGCCCCAGAAGGGAACTATTTTGTTTGAGGGCCAGAAAATCTCTGGCCTACCATCACACCAAATAGCTAAGGCCGGAATAGGGCTGGTACCCGAGGGGCGCCAGATATTTCCTAATTTGACCGTTCGTGAAAATTTGATTGCTACAGCCCATAATAGATTGGGTAGCAATGATCCATGGGTTCTGGACAAAGTTCTTACTCGGTTTCCATCCCTTAAGGCCCGTATAAGCGGGATGGGCAATGAACTTTCGGGCGGTGAGCAACAGATGCTAGCAATTGGACGGGCATTAATGACTAATCCAAAGATACTGATCTTGGATGAGGCAACAGAGGGCCTTGCACCCCAAATTCGTGCGGAAATTTGGCGGTGTCTTGAAGACCTCAAGGCCCAGGGCCAGTCTATTCTGGTGATTGATAAAAACGTGGCAGCGCTTACCCGTATAGCAGATCGCCACTATATCATTGAGAAGGGACAGGTGGTTTGGGCGGGCAGCTCTGAAGCAATACTTGCCCAGCCCGAAATTCAACACAAGTATCTAGGCGTATAGGTAATAGTTTTTATGGCGTTAGGAACAGAAAAGGCGCTCTGTCTCCAGAGCGCCTTCTCAACTAACTGCAGCAAAGCCGCAATATAACAGTTTTTACTTAAGAAGATATTTCTTTAACTCATTGTAATAACCTGCGGGCATCTTCTTCTTAGCATTAGCCCAGGTCGAATCCATAACCGTCTTAGTAAATGCTTTGCCGTATTCGCCCTGCAGATCGATGACTTTCACGCCTGCCTTAAACACTTTTGCATTATCCACATCGGCTAACTTCCGCATATATGGCGTACTAGCAATTTCGAATTTGAGGCCCCAAGCGTCAAGGTTGTCGCGTTCCTTCTTTGTCATTTTGTTGTAGGAGTCACGGTTGACGATGGCCATCGTTGATGAACGCCAGAAACCCGGTCCGATACGATACTTGATGTATTTAGTCCAGCCATAGCGGAATATACCACCTTCAGGCCAAGCCAAACCTTTAACGAGACCGCGTTCGAGAGAAGTGTAGACATCACCCGGTGAGATGTTGAGTGGGGTGGCACCCATGGCCTTCATGAAGGGATGGTAAAGTGCAGTCGAGCGCATCTTAAAGCCCTTGAGGCTTAGGCCGGTCTTCTTGCTTTTGATGGGTGGATCCATCAAATAAACATGGAAATTGCCAGAATTGTAAAATGGATGCGCTAGGATCCGAGCATTCATTTTCTCCCCCCAACATTTCTGCATAACATCCCAGCCACCGTTTTTACGGATAACTGACTGAGGCTGTGTGGAGAGAGCCACAAGCCGGGCGCATGTGTTCAAACCAATATCGTACCCGCTGGGGCCAAACTTAAGATCGATAATACCACGTTTGAGCGCTGCACCTTGCTTACGGTTTGGCGTTACCTCGGGGCCGCCCTTGTAATGTAATGCAACAGGTCCCTTGGCTTTATTCATTGGCGTATGCATTAAATCAAAGTAGGCGACGACCTGGTCATGGTTTCGGTTGAGGCTCGTCATCACAGTCAGTTTTGCTGCGTCTGCTGTAGCGCCCACCAACATGGTGGCCGCAGCAATGCCGACAGCAATACTCGACAATTTGGAATTACTCATAAATGTTCTCCCTTGGCTCTTATTATCTAAAACGAAAATAAAATAACGCACCTAGTTCACCCGCAGCTGACATTTTTGTCAATATTCGATTTTTCAATGCATGGATTAGTTGGAGGCGCACATCATGACTAATTGGGCGTCTAAAGGCATATACTTGTATAAATAAAATCTTTTCACATAAAGAAATTATTGCCTCGGCATCGAGGCTAGGCCGCTATTAACGGCGCCCCCTCAATCATGCCGCGCTTGAGCAGACGGCGCTCTTTTTCCGAGAAATCTGTCCGAGCGTGTGTTGAGCAACGGTTGTCCCAGATTAAAAAGTCCCCTGGTTGCCATTTATGCTCATAAATTATTGAGGGGTCTTCGGCGTATGGGATGACTTCTGAAATAAGAGCTTTTGCTTTTTCTGGCGTTACGTTCTCCAACGTCGCCGACATAAGACGGTTTATGTAAAGGGCTTTTCCGCCCGTCTCTGGATGCCGTATGACTGCTGGATGCCAGGCGTGCTTAACCTTACCTAGTTGGCTTAAGTCTGGTTGGCTGGTCTCCTGATAGTCGAATATTTGCATGACGCGTCTGCCATCTAATACTTTTTTTAGCTTTTCAGGCAGGAGGTCGTATGCTGCATACATATTGGCGAATTTTGTATTACCGCCTGTCTTGGGAACCTCAACTGAATATAAGAATGTAGCTTTGTGGGGCACATCTGTGAAAGCCATGTCGTGGTGAAACCACATTTCCCCATCCGGTAACGAACCAATGAGCTTCCCGTTTTCCCGAATATTGGAAACCATCATAATATATGGGTCTGGTTCTTGGCGCCGGCCGGCCGGTCTCGATCGGGCGCCAAGGCGGCCAATCCAATCACCGCTGGACAGCAACGTTTCATCCGTAAGGTCTTGGTTCCGGAATAAAAGGAGTACGTATTTGTGCCAGGCTTCAAGCAATTCTTGCTGAGTATCGGTTGATAGCGCCTCGCTTAAATTAACGCCCCGGACTTCAGCACCGATCAAGGGGGCGAGAGGAATTATGTCAAGTGCCATAAGAGTCGCTCAACAAATTTCGTTTATGAATTATAATAGGCCCTAATGGCGTCGCTTTTCAACCATTGACAACTTTATCTAATGTCTAATTTCTTAAATTTCTATTAAAGCCGTTGAGTCCATGCGCGTTTTCGTCCTTAATAGCTTAATAGATTTAAAAAGGGTAACTGGTCGAGGTTTCACCGTGGAGTTTATTACAAAAGGTTATAATACAATTCTGCACGGCATGGCGAAATTATCGGGAATTCTGATTTTCTCAGCGTTCGTTATGATTGTCATTGATGTGCTAATGCGTATAACCGGTCTTGAGCCGTTTATTTTTATTATGACGACAATCGAATACATTTTTTTATGGTTTACGATGCTTGCGGCCCCTTACTTGCTTCGCATTAAAGGCCACGTGTTTATCGACGCCGTCACGCAGTTTTTGCCGCCTGCTATAAAATCTGCCGTCGCCAAGTTGGTTTACGTGCTCTGCATTACCGGTTGCTGTATTTACGGTTATCAATTGACTGGTCTTTTAGTCGAAGCGCTTCAGAGCGGCGAGCTTGATATGCGGACCTATGAAGTGCCTATTTGGCTTCTTTTTATCCCCATGCCTCTATGTTTCTTTATGTGCGTAATAGAGTTCCTTAGGTATCTGGTCGGAATCGACGATATGTATAGTCAATCAATTCAAGAGCGGGAAAACGTCTAATGGAATGGTACTGGGCACTTGCCACCCTAATTGGGATGGTAATTTTTTTCATGGCGTTGGGAGTTCCCGTCGCTTTTACTTTTATAATCACCAATATTATCGGTGTTTTAATCTTTATGGGCACCACTAATGGCTGGGTACAAATCGCTGATAATTCTACGCAACTCATAACTCGATTTACGCTTGGGCCGGTGCCAATGTTTATCATGATGGGGGCACTGTTTTTTCATACAGGGCTGGCAATCAGAGTGTTTGATGGGCTTGACGTTATATTCGGAAAACTTCCTGGGCGTTTGTGTTTTTTGACAGTGGCCGGTGGGTCTTTGTTTTCGACGCTAACGGGATCTAGTATGGCCAACACCGCGATGCTGGGCTCCCTTATGGTTCCGGAAATGCAGAAGCGCGGTTATAACTGGCAAATGTCGATGGGGCCCATCCTAGGGACGGGCGGTTTGGCGATGATTATTCCGCCTTCAGCACTGGGCGTGCTGCTGGCTTCGGTAGCCAGTATTGACGTTGGGAAACTCCTTATTGCTGGCTTTATTCCTGGTTTTGTTTTGGCTGGCTTATATTCATTAATGATCTTGTTGCAACTTAAATTGAACCCAGAGTCGGCCCCCGCTTATGATGTCGAGATGCCTTCTGCTTCAGAGCGTATCAAGCTGGTTTGTGTTAATATCCTGCCAATGGGCATCATTGTTTTTATGGTGGTGGGTTTCATTATTCTTGGATGGGCAACTCCGACAGAAGCAGCCGCCTTTGGCGTGTTAGGCGTCATTGTTGTCGCTGCGGGTTTTCGCGTACTTTCCTTTGAATCAATCAGGACAGCGACCCACGCGACGGTGAAAGTAGCGGCTATGGTGTTCTTTATAATTATGAGCTCCACGGTTTTTAGTCAGCTCTTGGCTTTTTCTGGGGCCAGTGCGGGGCTCCTAAAATGGGCAATCAGCTTTGGAATTTCAAAGTATTGGGTCCTCCTGTTGATGTTTTTTATTCTTATTGCCCTTGGGATGTTTATGGATGCGACATCGA
>CAYZDH010000161.1:0-1999 GCA_964477025.1 uncultured Rhodospirillaceae bacterium
GCCGCGTAACCAATTGACAATAATATTGGTTTGTTTTTCGATGCAGCTTCGGCGAGTGCTTCTGGGCCCCAAGGCCACCATTCAACGGGATTGTCTGAGTGCTGTAAAAGGTATGGGCTGGTTTCGGCAACAAGGCGATTTTTAGCCATTAACAAACTTGATCCTTGATAGTTTGAAGTGCTTATCAGCCTAAAGTAGATGCGGGGAGCAAACAATTAATCTTCGTTGGTAAAAGGTTTCGCTTGCGCCTGGACTAACTGAGGTCATATAGAGCGACATGATAAGCGATACTATTTTTGCTCCATCTAGCGGTAGCGCCCCTTCAGGTGTTGCTATAATCCGTATTTCTGGCCCTAAAGCTCGCGGTGTTTTGGAATCTTTTTCTGGTTTGATCTGCCCCAAACCTCGAATTGTGAGGCGGGCATCGATGTTCGATCCCAAAACAGGCGATGCTTTAGATGAGGGTTTAATAATTTGGTTCCCCGGCCCGGGTAGTTTTACTGGGGAAGATGTTGTGGAGTTTCATGTTCATGGCGGGCGCGCCACGATCGAGGCGGTTTGCCGCTCTTTAAGTGATTTTGATGGTTGTCGGCTAGCAGAGCCGGGTGAGTTTAGCCGACGGGCGTTTGATAACGATAAGCTAGACCTAACAGAGATAGAAGGCCTTGCAGACTTGATTGCTGCGGAAACAGAAGGACAAAGAAAACAGGCCCTAAAGCAGCTGTCCGGGGGCCTTAGTATTATCTACGAGGCCTGGAGAAAAAATTTATTGCGCCTCTTGGCCCACGCCGAGGCTGCCATAGATTTTCCTGATGAAGAGCTGCCAGACAACCTTATTGGTAATACCAAACACAAGATATTGGGTATTACCAATGAAATAACCCAATATCTTGATGATAAACGGCTGGGAGAGCAGTTGCGCGATGGGCTCCAGATCGCCATTGTTGGTGCGCCGAACGTTGGGAAATCAAGCCTTCTAAATTATCTTGCTCAGCGCGATGTGGCGATTGTCTCCGAACAAGAAGGTACGACGCGCGACATTATTGAGGTTCGATTAGACCTTGCCGGGTTTCCCGTAACGGTTGCTGATACCGCGGGAATGAGGTTAACGTCTCAGGCTATTGAGGCTGAGGGCGTTCGTAGGGCGAAAAATCGAGCCTTAACGGCTGATTTTTCTATTATCGTATTTGAGGCCGGCTCCCTAGAAAAGAATTCAGAGATTATTGAAATGGCTGGGCCCAACGACCTTGTTATTATAAACAAGTCTGATTTATGCGGATCACCAACAATTCCGCTGGGGTTGCAAAGGTTTTCGCCAATTATGGTCTCTATAAAAACGGGGTTCCAGCTAGATGTTTTTTTAAAAAGCCTAACTGAAAGAGTTGACGCAATATTTTTAAATTCTGGTCCGCCCCCTTTGACAAGATTGCGACATCGTGAGGCGCTGGGTTCTTGCCTTAACGCGCTAAACGGGGCGATTGAAGCGCCTGAGGCGGAGCTAATGGCAGAAGATTTGCGGCTTGCAGCGCGTGAATTGGGAAGGATAACGGGAAGAGTCGATGTTGAGGATGTTCTCGATGTTATCTTTGGTGAGTTTTGCATCGGAAAATAGTAAAGTTAATTGTTTCACGTGAAACAATTAACTTTGGTTGGTTTTCTTTGACACGAGCAGCTTACGCTAATAAGTAGCCATTATGAATAAATATGATGTAATCGTAATAGGGGGTGGGCACGCCGGCTGTGAGGCTGCTGCTGCTTCTGCGCGCTTGGGGGCCGCCACCCTTCTTTTGACGCATAAAGTTGAAACGATTGGTGAAATGTCATGTAATCCTGCGATTGGGGGCCTGGCTAAGGGGCACCTTGTTCGTGAAATTGATGCTCTTGATGGGGTCATGGGCCGAGCAATTGATCGGGCGGGTATTCAGTTTCGGATGTTAAATTTAAGCAGGGGCCCTGCCGTTCGTGGGCCCAGAGCACAAGCAGACAGGGCCCTCTATCG
>CAYZDH010000161.1:2099-6226 GCA_964477025.1 uncultured Rhodospirillaceae bacterium
AGCCTTCCGCGGGATGTCCAGCGGGCTTTTTTAAAGAAAATACCAGGCCTGGAAGCTGCGAAAATACTCCGGTCCGGCTACGCGATTGAATATGACTATGTTGATCCACGCGAATTAAGGCCAACATTGGAAACCAGAAAAATTGGGGGCCTTTATTTCGCCGGTCAAATTAATGGAACAACCGGGTATGAGGAAGCAGCCGCCCAGGGCCTGATGGCGGGGTTAAATGCGGCGCTATCCTGTGGCGGGGGGAAACCATTTGTTTTAGATCGGGCAGATGCGTATATCGGGGTTTTGGTCGACGATCTAATTTCTCGTGGAACATCAGAGCCTTACAGAATGTTTACTTCACGAGCTGAGTACAGATTATTGCTTCGGGCAGACAATGCGGATCAGCGTTTAACGCCCAAGGGAATGGATCTGGGGTGCGTAAGCGCGCTGCGTTCAAAGAGTTTTACAGAAAAATCGAATGCCCTAATCAGGGCGCGCAAACAATTATCACTTCTTGAAGCAAGCCCAAAGGACGTTTCCAAGGGGGGCATGGTTGTTACGCAGGATGGGAAGAAGCGGACCGCGATGCGACTTTTGTCATATCCAGAAATTACAGCGAAAAAACTGGCCTCAATATGGCCAGAACTGGGGGAATTACGCCCCGATGTTATAGAACAAATGGAAATTGAGGCCCGCTACGCAACCTATCTCGAGCGGCAAAACGCGGATATAGAAGCTTTTCGAAGGGACGAGGCCCTAGAAATACCCCCTGATCTCGATTTAGATGCCGTGGGTGGTCTGTCCAATGAGGTGCGCGAGAAGTTGAAAGTTGCCCGTCCCATTAGTTTTGGTGCGGCCGCTAGGATTTCGGGGGTGACGCCGGCGGCGCTTATAGCCCTTTTGCGGCATGTGCGCCGACGAGAACAACCTAAGGTGCTTTAATAAATAGATGTTGCAGCCGCTTACAGAGAGTGCCTTCGCCGAAAAAACTAATGTTTCACGTGAAACATTGAGAAGATTTCGATCCTATGCCGACCTTTTGGTCAACTGGCAAGCTTCTATTAATCTTGTCAGCGAGAATACTCTTAAGGACCTTTGGCGGCGGCATATTTGGGACTCTGTGCAACTAGCGAGATTTATACCAAAAAGCCCCTGTGTAATCACCGATCTTGGGAGTGGCGCAGGTTTCCCCGGTCTTTTGCTTTCTATCCTTTTAGATACAGAGGTTAACCTTGTTGATTCTTCAGGAAAAAAGATTGCCTTTTTACGTGAGGCGGCGCGGGTTACTGATGCTAATGTTGTCCTGCATCAGGGCCGGATAGAAAATTTGCTCTTGCCAAAAAGCGATTTGGTTACAGCGCGGGCATTAGCCCCCCTCGATAAATTGCTTGATTTAGCAGTCCCTGTTTTATCCCCTAGCGGCAGATGTTTGTTTTTAAAGGGTGCCCGGGCGGAGGAAGAATTGACCGATGCAAGAAAAGAATGGAAGATGACAGTAGAACGCTTTCCTAGCGCTACAAATGCTAACGGCGTAATTTTGTCGATCCGGGATATCGCGCGTGACGGATAACGCAAACACAATAGACCAGGGCGGGGATACCGCAGCGGGGGTGGGTTCGCGCGTTCGCGGTGGTCGAATTCTTGCGGTTGCTAATCAAAAGGGCGGTGTTGGTAAGACAACAACAGCAATAAACTTGTCGACTGCGTTAGCGGCGGTAGGACGCCGCGTCATTTTGTTCGACTTAGACCCGCAAGGAAATGCTTCGACAGGCGTGGGTGTTGACCGAAATGCGGCAAAAATTGGGAGTTACGAGGTTCTCATTGAGGGCGCGCCTCTTGCGGATGCGGTCGTTGAGACCGAGGTTCCCAATCTGTTTTTAGTGCCTGCTTCTGTAGACCTTTCCGGGGGAGAGCTTGAGCTTGTTGATATCGAGGATCGAGAGTTCCGGTTAAAAAAAGCATTTCAAACTTTCTCCCAAGACTTCGATTATGTCTTAATCGATTGCCCCCCTGCGCTAGGGCTTCTTACTTTGAATGCTCTTGTTGCGTCAGATGGTGTTTTGGTGCCTCTGCAATGCGAATACTTAGCGCTTGAGGGGTTGAGCCAGCTCGTAAGGACGGTAGAGCGCGTGCGAGATACTTTCAACCTGAGCCTTAGCATACAGGGGATTGTTTTAACAATGTACGATGGCCGTAACAATTTAAGCGCCTTGGTTGCTGATGATGTTCGCTCTTATTTCGGCAAGGTTGTCTATAATACTCAAATACCCAGGAACGTGCGCGTTTCTGAGGCGCCATCTCACGGGCGCCCCGTTCTTCTTTACGACTTTCAATGTTCTGGGGCGCAGGCATACGTTCACCTTGCTGGCGAAGTCCTAAGGCGAGAAGAAGGAATTAATCAATGACACAATCCAAATCACGAGGTAACCAGCTCGGTCGCGGGCTTTCTGCGCTGCTAGGGGAAGGGGCAGCCGAAGTTTCTACGGCAAGCCCCTCATCCGGTAAAAATACCGCAAAGAGTGGGTTCTCCCTTTTGCCTATAGAATTTATAGTCCCGAGTCCGTTGCAGCCGCGCAGGGTCTTTGCGCAGGAAGAAATTGACTCTCTTTCTAAATCAATCAAGGAGCGGGGAATTCTGCAGCCAATCCTGGTGCGCCCCAATCCTGACAATGATAATGAATACGAGATCATAGCTGGGGAACGGCGCTGGCGTGCAGCCCAGGTGGCTCAGATTCACGAGGTGCCAGTACTAATAAGAGGGCTAAATGACGAGGAGGTTCTTGAGGTTGCGCTGATCGAAAATATTCAACGTGCTGATCTGAACGCATTGGAAGAAGCGTTAGGTTATCGACGATTAATTGACAGCTTTAACCACACACAAGACAGCCTCTCCTCAGTAATTGGAAAAAGCCGAAGCCATATAGCCAATACACTGCGCCTCCTTTCCTTGCCGAATTTAGTTAAAGACTTATTGAATAATGGGAAAATTTCTGCCGGTCATGCCCGCGCCCTTATCGGGGTAATAGGCTCTGAAGCTATTGCTGGTGAAATAGTTAAGCGCGGGCTCAACGTTCGTCAGGTTGAGCGTTTGATAAAGGCTTCAAAAGGGCGGCCTTACTCAAAAACCGATAAGGCTCGCGAAAAAGACCCTGACACGCTTTCTCTGGAAAGAACGCTTGCAGGGCTGTTGGGGCTTGCTGTGAAGATTGATTTTAACGGGAGTGGCGGAAAGCTGGTTTTGAAATATAACAACCTCGATCAGCTCGATGACATCGTTCGCCGGCTTAGCGAATAATCTCAGGAATAAATGTCACCCTTGCCGTTTAGTTAAGGCGAGGGATGTAGCCCCTAGACGCAAAAGGGCTTGATCACAAATTGTATCTGGGGGCATGCCTGTTGTTTTACATAAAACTTCTGCCTCTGACAGCGAATTAATTGCCTGGCTCAGCCTGGCCGTCGGCCAGAGTCTTAATTGGGTTCGAAAACTGTCAGCCTGCTTAAAAAAAACAGCCGGACGTAATAATTTCATTGCTGCGTCTGCAGATTTTCCATTATCGATAGCCCCAGAAACCAAGTGAAGTCTTTCAAAGTGTCGGGCAACCCCACGCAAAATGCTAATCGCCGCCGCGCCTTCGCGCCGCGCCCTGTCTAGAAAATGTGTAAGCCTATCGATCTTTCCAGAAGCAGCGGAAAAGGCTATGTCATCAAGCGCCATCGATGAGCTGTCGCCAATACAAGCTATGGCATCTGCAATTGTTACTTCGGTCTCCTCGCCTATATATAGGCGCAGTTTCTCCAATTCGGACCGGCTTACCATTCGGTCGCTACCAAGGTTCTCCATCAAATAAGACACCGCATCGGGAGAAACGTTAATTTGAGATTGGCCTAGGGTTTCTAAAACGATCTCCCGTAATCCCTTTCCCTCATCAGCATAACATGGAATGGCAGCGGCTTGTTTAGACCCCTCAAATGCGGCGCGTAATTTAGAGCGTGGAGAAAGGGCTCCAGCCTCTATAATGACCAGAGCGTCGCCAAAGGGGGCTCTACAAAAACTTATTATTGACTTGGCGACGGCGTCTGTCGCATCTCGAATTCGCACAACTCGCCTGCCGCCTGTAAAGGCTATTGCTGATGCC
>CAYZDH010000162.1:0-1578 GCA_964477025.1 uncultured Rhodospirillaceae bacterium
CCCCCTGAAATAATTCGGATAGTCAAAGCTAGGGCCGGTGATACATTTATGAAACTCCTTATAAAGGGTGGAGCAGCCCGCACGTCCGCTCACAATGCCATCCGTGCCATGGCAAAAGTATACAAACCGCGAAATTTGAAGCGGGGACAAAAGATATTTATAGCCATGCAACCGAAGTTTTGGGACGCCAAAACAGGTCCGTTCGTTGGGTATAGGTTTAATCCAACCGCAGAAAAGAGTATCAGAGTTCGTCGAAGCGATAGTGGTAGATTTAAAGTAAAGAAAACAACTCTGTTGCTCGATCGGAAGGACACACGTTTCACCGGCTCAATACGCTCAAGCCTATATGTCGCCGCAACCAAAGCCGGGATGCCGGCGTCCAGTTTAGCTAATGTGATCCGGCTCTTTAGTTGGGATGTGGATTTTCAGCGGGATATTAAAAGGAATGATAAATTTGATTTTTTGCTCGAAAAACTTCATCAAAAGAATGGTGATTTCGCGCGCTGGGGTAATATTCTTTATGCAAAACTCACCCTAAGTGGCAAGCCGTTAAGGTTATATCGATACAAGTCCAGGCGTCATGGGGTGGGGTATTTTGACGAAAGAGGCCGTAGCGCTCAAAAAGCACTCATGAAGACGCCCATTAACGGCGCCAGGCTTTCCTCTGGTTATGGACTAAGACGCCATCCTATTCTTGGTTACAACAAAGTTCATCGTGGGGTGGATTTTGCAGCACCACGCGGAACGCCTATTTATGCCGCCGGAAACGGGATCGTTACCTACGCGGGGCGAAAAGGTGCTTACGGAAAATATATAAAAATTCGTCATAATGGTCGCTTCTCTACAGCATATGCGCACCTTAGAGGTTTTAAGCGTGGCATACGCCGAGGGCGCAGAGTAACTCAAGGGCAAACTATTGGTTATGTCGGCTCCACTGGACGTTCCACAGGACCACATCTCCATTACGAAATTCATGTAAATGGGCGTAAGATCAACCCCCTCCGACTTAAGCTCCCGTCGGGCAGGAAATTAAAAGGCGCTGAGTTACGAAACTTTATTATAAAATCCAGTGATAAAGAGAACCGCTTAACCCAAGCTGATGGGGCACTAAAAACTCGCAACACCAATCCTTAGATATTTAGTTAGTCAGGTCAATTTTTGTGTCACTAATTCATATTTAAAATAAGCGTTAACAAAAAAAGCCGCCAAAAAAACAGCACAATGTCATGAGGTTAGCGTTTCACTTTGCAGCTTAAATTCCAGCTTACCCCGCCTTTCTTTTCGCGGTTATCATAGCTAATACGAGATTTTTTCATTTTAACACGCACTGCATCGGCCAGCGCCTCCTGAATAGAGCGGGGCAATTCATCAAATGTGATTTCTACGATCAATGGTTTCCTTGTTTCTTTTTTACGGGATGTTCCCGGCTTCTTTTTGTTTGCCCAAATATCGTCCCAACCTGAACGGTATTCAGGGGTCTTAATATTACTAAAAAATCCATAATGAACTGCGTTTGTGCCGCCAACTGACTCTTTACTCGATTTACCGCTTTCGTTTAAAGATTTAGGCGCCGCTTCA
>CAYZDH010000162.1:1678-6220 GCA_964477025.1 uncultured Rhodospirillaceae bacterium
GATTTACCTGGGGGCGCCGCTTTTAACTTACGACCAAGGAAAGAAATTGCTTTGCTGTAAAGTAGCTCCTTGATTTGGTGCCAATGAGAGAACTTGATTAACTGATCAACCTGACCAAAGAGTGGCAAAGGGAGATCTCTTGCTTGAGCCAAATCCATGGCAATATCCATGTCTTTCTCATGCCAAGTAAAACGCGTCCCATCCCATTCCTCAAGTGTGCCATTTCGACCGGGGGCTTGTAACAAGGTCTCGCGCATTTTTTGTGGATCAATTCCGTAGCATTTTGCCAAGAGCAGCACTTCCTGGTTAGCTAGACTATGAACCCAATGAAGCATATTATTGACTGTCTTGCCGATTTCCCCACATCCGAGGTCACCTAGGTGATGAACTGCACGGGAGTAGCAAGCTATTACCGGTGTGGCTTTTTTAACATCAGCCTTGGAACCGCCAACCATAGAGGCTAGCGTCCCTTCTCGAGCGCCGCCGAGACCAAAACAAACCGGCGCATCGACAACCTTCAAACCTCCTTTTTTAGCAATTGCCGCAGCCTCTAAAATCATATCAGGATGGCTTGTAGCCGTAATGACCAGGACGCTACCTTTCATGGGTTTGCTGTTTGCAAGATCGGTCACGACTTGGCGTACTTGATCATCATATCCGACCATAATAATAATAACGTCACAAATGCTGCCCAGATGTTTTAGGGATCTGGAGGCCTTAGCTCCCTTCTTCACCATTTTATTGACAGCCGCTTTACTTAAATCATAGGCGTAAACATCTTTAAATTTCCCGCTATTCAAAACATGTGTGGCCATATGATTGCCCATAGCGCCAACACCTACAAATCCGACATTCAACATAATCTCTCTCCGAAACATTTACCTTTTTTCTTGAGGCATCTTATAGCGGACAGTGGATATGCGGACAATCTCGGAAAAGACTACACCACTCAGAGATAGATTGAATCCCGCAAATAATAGCTCTATACGGTCATTTATACCCAAAACAGGGTCATATAACCCCACATTCAATCCATTTTCACGCTTAAACACAGTTTAAAATTTCCTACAGAATTCAAACGCAGCCTTAAATAATTGATAGAAGTTTTCTGACCAGCGCGCAAAAACCTTTAAGCTTAAAAAATGAAAACAGCCTTCATTTCATAACGCTTCCGCACCGATACGACTCAAAATTTATCGCTAATTAAAAGTAAACGGAAATCACTTAGTTTCGTCAAACAGGCTTGGATTCTTCGGCTTCTCCGGCAATGACTTCAGGCGCTGGTTCTTGAACAACCTCGATCTGTTCTGCCACTGCCTCATCAGTTTTTGTGGATTCTGTCGATCCATTACCAATCTCAATCACCTCTGCCTCTAATTTACTCTTTGCTTCGGCGTCGGTTACTTGGGTCACGTTCTTGTCATGTCCATTCATACCATTTTTTTGCGCGCCATTAGCTACGACCAGCTCGGTGTTATTATTATTTTGGTTATTTCGATTATTATCGCGTTGCTGCTGATCTTGCCGGTTATCCGAACCACCATTCGCACTTAAAACGCGATAATAATGCTCTGCATGCTGGTAATAATTTTCAGCTTTTACAGGGTCACCCGCTGTCGCCGCTTCCCGCGCTAATGCTTGATATTTATCAACCACCTGTTGAGCGGTGCCGCGAACCTTTGTCTCGGGCCCACTACTGTCAAAATTGTTATTACGCTGAGGTCGATTACCACGACCTGAGTTCCCCCGACCCCGTGAGCGCCGGTTATTAGGACCTGATCTCATCAACTCTAATCCGGTTATTGTTTCACTAACACCTGAAAGGCTTAAAAACTATATGTGATTTTACCCACATTCTCGCCCCATCTTTACAACCGCATATCCACGGCAACCGTGGATATACTTTCGCAGCCTTTTTAGGAGCATTCAGGCGACCTGCCTTTAGCCTTGCTCGATCGCCCAGGATGTACCCTAGTGGGGATGGCCCAGCTTTCCAACCCTTTTTTTCTAGTTTAATCATAGCTCTTATCGGGAAAAAACACAGCATCGTTCAATCCCCTCAAGATCCGAAAGGGTTTCTAAATGATTTAATCACGCACCGGAGAATATTTCAATCAAAGAAGCGACTTGACCAAGACCACATTCTAATACCGCAACCCCATCTAAATTAAGCAATCGATATACATCCGGGGCCAGTTGACAGAAAGCTGAGCGCCCGTCATCACCCGCGCACAAGGCCACCCGAGGTTCATAAACAACGACTTCGGGCTCAAGCAAACCCCACTCACTCTCCGCTATATAGGGCGGGTTACACAAGATCAGGTCAAAACTCCCCGAAAGGTTCTTTCCCCAAGAAGAACATTCAAATTTTGACCGATTCTCAACTGAGTTTTTTACTGCATTTCGACGAGCAACTTTTAATGCGGCCTCAGAACTATCAATACCGATCCCCCTCGCTAAAGGACACTCGCTAAGTATTGTAATAAGAAGACAACCGCTACCGGTACCTAAATCAAGAACTGAAAAATCTTTCTGAGTATCTTCGACATATTTTAGAGCCGCCTGAATTAACGTTTCACTTGCTGGACGGGGATCAAGGACATCTGAACTTACAGCAAATGGCAAACTCCAGAATTCTCTTTCACCAATCAAATGAGAAAACGGTTCTCGCATTGCACGGCGTTCGATTAATACCTCGAAAGATTGGGAAATTTCTGCGGGCAACTCGCGATTAGGATTAGTAATCAACTTCACCGGGTCTATATCAGCAGCGTGACAAAGCAAAAGTTTTGAATCAAGTTCTGGGTTCTCAACACCTGCTTCTGACAATTTTTTATTCGCTGCTTCCAATGCCTTTGTAATCGTCGGTATGGTCACTGTTGAGAAAATTCCGCTAATAGGGTGGCCTGATCCTCCGCTGTCAATGCATCGACAAGTTCATCCAGGGAATCCCCCTCCATCAACCTATCCAATTTATGTAATGTCAATCCAATCCGGTGATCTGTTACTCGCCCCTGGGGAAAATTATAGGTCCGGATGCGTTCTGAACGATCACCAGAACCGACCTGACTTTTTCGAGTCGCCGCCCGATCTGCATCAGCGGCAGCCCTTTCGGCTTCATAAATACGAGCCCTCAAGACCTTCATCGCCTTGGCACGATTTTTATGCTGTGACTTCTCATCCTGCTGGCTCACAACGATTCCTGTAGGCAAATGGGTGATCCGCACGGCACTATCCGTCGTGTTCACGTGTTGACCACCCGCCCCTTGTGATCGGTAAGTATCAATCCGAAGATCTTTATCCTCGATAACGACATCAACTTCTTCAGCCTCAGGCATGACTGCGACAGTCGCCGCTGAAGTATGAATTCGCCCTCCAGATTCCGTTTCGGGTATGCGCTGCACACGGTGCACGCCCGATTCATATTTTAGGCGAGCAAATACACCCTTGCCGGAAATTACAGCGACGCCTTCTTTAAGACCGCCAATCCCAGTATCCGATAGCTGCATTGTCTCATGCCTCCAGCCTTGACGCTCCGAATAGCGTTGATACATCCGAAACAGCTCTGCTGCAAATAATGCCGCCTCATCACCACCTGTACCTGCTCGAACCTCAAGGATAGCATTCTTTTCATCGGCAGCATCCTTAGGCAACAAGAGAATATTTAGGCGTTTTTCAATTGAAGGTAAGCGCTCACGCGCTTCCCGCATTTCCTCCTCCGCCAAGCTCCTCATTGCAGATTCGGAGTCTGTATCAGCAACCATTCCACCAAGATCAGCAATTTCATTTTGCAAAGCACGCAGTTCGTCGATACACTCAACTATTGGGGTCAGTTCGGCATATTCTTTGGATAGTCGAACAAATTCCTCTGGAACAGAGCCTTGTTCGCTCGACATCAACTGTGTCAGCTCTTCCCGGCGCGCAACGAGCAGATTGAGCTTGTGATCAAAATTCACTTTTCACTCTCTTCGTTTTTTTTACATACATCGTTTAGACTAAAAAGGTGACGAACGGTCTCTTCATACTTTAGGAGATCATCTATGTCCTCTTCTGCAATTTTTCGCAACTTGCCAGAAGGGGAATGTAATAGGCGATTCACCAAAAGCCGAGTTGCTTCCCCAGAATCGGTCAAGTTTTCTAAGATTACGGATTCACGAATATTTTCAAAATGGCGCCTTAGCGCAGAAACTGTTGCGCTAGCTTCACGACCAGCACGGGCTTTATAAAACCGGTCAACCTCTGCACTTATAATTTTGGCCGCAGCAATTAGCTCTTCATCTCGACGCGTTTGACCCTCTACTGCAACATTCTCTAAATCGCAAAGGTCATAAACAAACGCACTATCTAACTCATTAATCTTTGGCGGTATGTCAGCCGGCACTCCTGTATCAATCAAGAAAATTGGCTTATGCCTTCTTGATTGTAACACCCCCTTCATTAAATCTCGTGACAAGACGTGGTGGCCGGCACCAACAGCCGTAATAACGACATCTGAATCCCGCAGACAGCTTTCCAATTCATGGAAAGAAGCATGATGGGCGC
>CAYZDH010000163.1:0-3439 GCA_964477025.1 uncultured Rhodospirillaceae bacterium
CTTCGTCCCGGCGAGCGTCCGGCTGGGATCGTAGTCGAAGGTATGAAGTTGAAAACCCCGCTATCGCCAGAATATAAGGAAACAGTTTAACGGACGACGGTTATGAACTCTGTCATACCGGTCTGGGGGTGTTCAGCGAAGATTAAATTGGTGGTCGGAGATTTAGATAAGGAATAATCAATGTCACAGGGATATGACTACATTATTGTTGGTGCTGGCTCTGCGGGATGCGTTCTCGCCAATCGGCTTAGTGAGGATGCCAGTGCGACAGTCTTACTCCTTGAGGCGGGAGGACGGGATTTTGATCCATTAATCCACATACCTATAGGCATGGGTAAGATTTATGAGCATCGGTTGCATGATTGGAAATATATCTCGGAACCGGAGCCAAATTTAAATAATCGGGTGTTACAAGTTAAGCGTGGTAAAGTGTTGGGAGGCTCCTCCACGCGCGGGAACCCCGGCGACTTTGACCGTTGGGCTCAAAAAGGTGCTATTGGTTGGACGCACGCCGACTGCTTGCCATATTTTAAACGATGTGAAGGTTGGGAAGAAGGCGGGGACGAGCGGCGCGGCGGAAATGGCCCATTGGGTACGAGCTGGGCTAAGACTGAGGATCCGTTATTTCCAGCATGGATAGAGGCGGCGAAAGCATCTGGCTTACCGGTGACCAATGATTATAACGGGATAGATCAGGAGGGATTTGGTCGAAGTCAATACACGATCAAAGATGGAAAGCGTTGTTCCTCTGCTGTGGCTTTCCTCAAGCCGGTAATGAGCCGCACTAATTTGACCGTTATCACCAAGGCGCAGACCAGCCGGGTGATTATGGAAGGCACTAAGGCGGTTGGGGTTGAATATATAAAGAGTGGGAAGACCGTTCGTGCTGAGGCAGATCGTGAAGTAATCCTCTCTGGAGGAGTATTTAATTCGCCACAATTGCTTATGTTGTCTGGTATTGGTCCATCGGAACATCTTAAAGATCTGGGCATCGAGACGATTATTGACCTGCCTGTTGGAAAAAATTTACAGGATCATCAGACAGTTTCGATCTCCTTCTCTCGGCCAACCAACACTAGTAAGTTTAGAGAAGATATGCGCGCCGATAAGGCGGTGGTGGCAATGACGCGTTCATATTTGTTTGGGACCGGGCCTGGGAGTGTGGTCCCGGGCGGTATGCACGCTTTTATCAAGACGCGGCCCGAATTAGCAGTTCCGGACATCGAGTTCATGTTCCGTGGTATACCTGATGATGCGCGGACCTGGTTCCCGGGTATCTCGCAGCCTTATAATGACGGATTTGGTATCAAGCCAGCACTCCTGCACCCAGATAGTCGAGGTGAAGTAAAACTACGTTCAAAAAACCCTCTAGATCCAGTTCGGATATTCTTCAACTTTTTCTCAGCGCCTAACGATTTACCAACATTACGAGAAGGATTTAAAATCGGCCGAGATGTTGCTTATCAAAGTGCAATGGCGCCCTTTCGCGGGGAGGAGCTGGAACCGGGCCCCAACGTGAAAACCGATGCTGAGATTGATGAATTCATCCGCAATACGCTGATTACTGTGGAGCATCCGACGTGCACCTGTCCGATGGGTAGTGGCCCAGAATCTGTGCTCGACCCGCAATGCCGGGTAAACGGTGTGGAAGGGCTTCGTGTAGTTGATGCGGCGGCAATGCCCGACCTTGTGTCGGCGCATACCAATGCCTGCGTGATCATGATGGCTGATAAGGTTTCTGATATGATCCGTGGACATGAGGCATTACCGCGTGACGAGGCCGCTTAGATTGCTATAAATAAGGTTTAATTGTGGTTTATTCCCTTTGACATTTGGAGCTAAATCCCTATAGTTCGCCGCCATTCCCGAGAATGAGGGTAGGGATTGTTCGTGACGCTGTTATGCGTTGGCGCGTCTCCCTTTTTGACCGATCCAGAAATAAAATTGTGGGTGGTTGGAAGAGAGAAGGAGCTAGAACGAAGGGATACACTCCACCACGCCGCCGGATAGCCGGGTCGGACTATCGGGACAAAAAGTCGAAAAAATTTCGACATAATAAGGATGAATGACAGATGAGTAAGCGAGTTCAGGCTAAGTATAAAATTAACCGGCGCTTAATGTGTAACCTCTGGGGCCGGCCTAAGTCTCCCTTTAACAAACGTGAATACCGCCCAGGCGAACATGGACAGGCACGCCGCCGTAAACCGTCCGATTTTGGGACGCAGCTTAATGCGAAACAACAGCTGAAGGGTTATTATGGGAATATTACCGAAAGGCAGTTCCGCCGAGTTTATGCCGAGGCAGAGCGCCGAAAAGGCGACACTTCGGAACATCTAATCGGACTTCTAGAACGTCGGCTAGATGCGGTAATTTATCGGATGAAATTTGTGCCAACGGTCTTTGCGGCGCGTCAGTTTATAAATCATGGTCATATCCGGGTTAATAACAGGCGGGTGAATATCCCCTCCTATAGGGTGAATGAAGGTGACGTGATAGAGGTTAAAGAAAAATCTCGCGAGATTCCTATGGTGCTAGAAGCTGTCGAAAGTCCCGAACGCGATATCCCTGATTATCTAGAAGTCGATCATCGCAATATGAAGGGTAGCTTTTCACGAATCCCAATGTTAGCCGATGTCCCCTATCCGGTACAAATGGAACCGAACCTCGTAGTTGAATACTATTCGCGTTAAGAGAAAGAACTCATATTTATAATAGAGTTCTGTGATCTGCCGCGGTTTTTGTTCTATCACCGGTCTTTAGTTGAAGTTAAAAAAGTGCAGAAAATCACTGCAGGACTATAGGGCAAGGTGCATTATTTTTCTGATCAGCCATCAATTGCAAAGATTGTGTCGAATGCATTAACTCAGACGTCTGGGGCTTTTCCTGGTTAAGGTTGTTTTTTTACATTTGGTTAGGCGTGCTAAAGTTCACAAAGGTGAAATCAAGGGCTCTACCATGGCGCAATCAGCGAAAGTTAAAGATCATGTTCAACGCTATCTAGGTTCGGGTGGTGAGGACGGACATCTGTGGGATGGACTGGCGGCGCCAGGCACCTATCCGTGTCTTTTGCTGACAACCAAGGGGCGCAAATCCGGTCAACTACGGACTACTCCATTAGTTTATGGTCGTGATGCCATGAATTTTGTTGTCGTTGCGTCGCAGGGCGGACGCCCGATGCATCCGGCATGGTATTTAAATCTCGAAGAAAATCCCGGTGTGAGCGTTCAAGTTTGTGCTGAACGGTTTAGAGCGACTGCTCACAGAGTTTTAGGGGATGAAAGAAACCGGCTTTGGCAACTTATGGGAGTTGTCTATCCCCTGATGAATGAATATGAAAAACGTATTGGCGATGCGCGTGTGATCCCGGTTGTAAAACTTACTCCGATGCGTTAGCTCCCGAATAGCTCGTTAAATCGATATATTCTAGAACGGTACCGTC
>CAYZDH010000163.1:3539-4911 GCA_964477025.1 uncultured Rhodospirillaceae bacterium
ATGCGTTAGCTCCCGAATAGCTCGTTAAATCGATATATTCTAGAACGGTACCGTCGGGGTCACGAAAGTAGCAACGGGGTCCATTAACCACGCCCCCTTGACGATCTTCCTCGAAGAAAATCTCTACGTCATTGGCACGAAGATTTTCTAGCGCTGAATCAAAGTCCTCGCTGTTGAGCATAAAAGAATGATGCACACCGTTGTGATCATCGAGCTTTGGATTGATTGGCGAATCGTGTTTGCAAAGGATAATGCACATACCCCCTGCATCGAGAAAGGACATATTACCCGGCGGCGTACTAAAAAGATGCTTGCACCCGACAATGTTTTCATAAAATTCACGGCTGGTAGTGACATCGCTTACCGGAATACTGAAATGTGCAAGACCCTGAAGTTTTGGAGCAGCCATATTAGTTCCCCTTGTAGCTAGTAAGGTCAATTATCTCGAGCACGTTGCCATCGGGATCTTCAAAATAAGCGCGCGGTCCATTTACGGCACCACCCTGACGATCTTCTTCGAAATGAAATTTAATGTCGTCGCGTCTTTGTAGCTCTTTTACTGCGTTTGCATATTCATCGTGTTCGACAATCCAGGCATGATGAATATCCTGTTCACCGGCCTGGTTGACTGGATGTTGGGTCTTGGTCAGGATGACGCAGTCGCCGCCAGAGTCCATAAATACCATGCCACGTTTATGGTTGACCTGCACGGCTTCCATTCCGAGAACTTCTTCGTAGAATTTCTGGCTTCGCTCGGTATCTGTTACCGGAATTGTGAAATGCGCAAGTCCTTTGGTCTTTACCAATGCCATTGAAACCTCCCAGTCTCATCTATGATAATATTTTATTTTTGGCGGGATATTCCCGCAATTAACGGATTATTCCGTAGTTTGTAGATTAACGTCGATACCATTTGTGTTCATGAATTCAATCAGTTCGCCACTTTCAAACATTTCCCTAATTATATCGCAGCCGCCAACGAATTCACCTTTAACATAAAGCTGCGGTATAGTCGGCCAGTTACTGAACGATTTGATACCTTCGCGCAGCTCCGGATCAGAAAGGACATCAATGCCTTTGAATTTGACCCCCATAGCGGTCAATACTTGAACAACCGTGGACGAAAAACCACACTGAGGGAAAACCGGAGTCCCCTTCATGAATAGGACAACGTCGTCGTCAGTAACATTTTGTTTGATACGGGCAAAGGTAGGATTGTCACTCATCGTATTAACCTGTTGTTGCTCGCCGCTATGGCGAAGGGAAAATGGAATTAAGCCGTGTTGGATTGCGGTGCCGAGGTTTGTAGAGCCAACGCATGTAATTCACCCCCAACTCGGCCCTGCAGGGCGGCATAAATCAATTGATGCTG
>CAYZDH010000163.1:5011-6173 GCA_964477025.1 uncultured Rhodospirillaceae bacterium
CATAACATTTGCTTCTTTAGCGCGTGAAAGAACGGCTTCGAGATCAGTAGTGGTAATTAAATAACGCGCCTGGTCTTCACCAAATAGAGTTGCGGAGCTTACTTTGAGGCTGTCGGGTAATGAAATCTCGCAGCCAACATTACCGGCTAGCACCATTCTTGAAAGAGCTACCAGCAGTCCGCCACCCGCAAGGTCATGACAGGCTGAGACTATTTTTTTATTGATAAGAGACCGCACGAGGTCGCCGTTCCGTCGTTCCAGTGCCAGGTCAACGGGTGGCGGCTTACCCGCTTCAAGCTCAGCGACTTCGCGCAACCAAAGCGAGGCGCCCAGGTGACCCTTGGTCTCGCCAATCAGAATAATAGTTTGACTGGCGCTGGGAAAGGCTGTGGTTGTCATCAAATCTAAATTATCTATGACACCGACACCGCCGATTACCGGGGTTGGCAGGATTGCCCTACCATTGGTTTCATTATAGAGCGAGACGTTTCCGGAGACGACGGGAAAGTCGAGTGCTTCGCAGGCTTCCGCCATACCCATCACGCAACTTGCTATTTGCGCCATGATCTCCGGTCTCTCGGGATTGCCGAAGTTAAGGTTGTCAGTCACTGCAAGAGGCCGGGCACCAACGGCCGTTAAATTACGCCACGCCTCTGCGACTGTTTGCTTGGCCCCCTCTTGAGGATCTGCAAAGCAGTAGCGCGGGGTGCAGTCTGAAGTCATGGCCAGACCCTTATTGGTGTCATGAATTCGGACTACTGCGGCATCGCCACCAGGTCGCTGAATTGTATCTGCCATCACCATGTGGTCATACTGTTCCCAAATCCAGCGCTTGGAACAAAGATCTGGAGAGCCAATAAGATTTAGTAGGGCATCCTCAATGGGCGTATCCAACGCAGGAATTTGATCAGGTAATGGGTTTGGCGCCGGTGGTACGCTTTGTGGTCGATCATACTCAGGAGCCTCAGATACTAACGGCGGGACGGGGATAGCAGCAACGACTGAGCCATTTTCTTTTAGAATTAGTCGCTCGTCTTTCGTAACACGCCCGATAATTGCAAAGTCGAGCTCCCATTTTTCGAAAATCTTACGGGCGTCGTCTTCGGCCCCGGGCCTGAGGACCATGAGCATACGCTCTTGACTTTCAGACAGCATGATCTCG
>CAYZDH010000164.1:0-6172 GCA_964477025.1 uncultured Rhodospirillaceae bacterium
AGATAACGAACCTAATGCTACGTATGGCAGTGATACTTTGACCGTTGAAGGGAGTTTAGATCAAGTTGTAGGGGGTTACGACGGGGGCATGGGAAGAGGGACTATGATAGAATATACTCCAGATAGACAAAGGTTACTTCATTCTCCTTCCATCGCCCATCCTCTCAAATCCAATATTCCTAATTCAAAAGCCAGAACGCAGATATCCAAAACAAGCGCTGGGCCTCTTTCTCAGAAACTGGTCACCCTGAAAACTCTTTTAAAGGGCGGTTTGATCACCCAGAAAGATTACAACACCAAGAGAGCAGATGTCTTAAAGGAGATATCCGGAGGCAAGGTTGATCCCACTGTCCAAAAACTTAAAAGGCTTAAGAAACTACTGGATCAGAAGCTGATCAGCCCAGCCGCTTATGAATACAAAAGCCGTAAGATCCTTGATGAGATGTAAAGCATGAAAAAACTGACCACCACACTCTGCCTGACTGTTGCCCTTGTTATAGGTTTCAACACCCCATCTTCTAGCCAAAGATTTGAGGCAGGGAAGGCCTATGGCTACAACGAAGAACTTCCGGATACTGATACTGTCCAGCGTTTAATTATCAAGGTAGGGGAAAATCTGAGAACATATGAAGCGACTATCTATTCGGGAAAATATAAATATGCCTGTCGCAAGGGGGTAATTCTTCCGAGCAGAAAACTGACACTTGTCCAGTGTGAACCAATAGATGAAATGGACGCAGATAATATTTTGATAGGGAACGACTGGCTCAACAACCCCAAACAAGAGGTGTCAGGGACCTTATATGACCCGTATAGATCAATCATGGTATATACTATGAACGGTTGTTGCAGTTCCGGCGATGCTGAAGGGGAAAAGAGGTATCATTTCAAAAGGGATATCAATGATTCTGCACCTACAGTACAAGTCAAACCCAAGGTGAAGCAAACGCCACCAAAGGTTAAAAAAGATCCTCTTTCTCAAAAGCTGGTAACCCTGAAGGCCCTCCTTAAAGGCGGATTAATCACACAGAAAGATTACAACACCAAGAGAGCGGCTATCTTAAAGGAGATGTCCGGGGAGAAAGTTAATCCGATTGTTCGAAAGCTGAAGCAAATCCAGCAACTGCTCGATCAAAAACTAATTACCCCGGCTGATGCTAAATACAAAAGGCGTAAGATTCTTGATGATATGTAGGTTTTATCCTTTTATAGAAGTTCACCCTTACCCTTATTTATGTTATGGTTTCTCTATTAACAATGGGAGTTGGGCATGCGTATAATGTTTTTAACCGTTTTGGGTATATTTTTACTTTCCGGTTGCGCCTCTATAGTTGGGGATTCCAGCCAAGTGGTCTCTCTCGACACGCCAAACTGCCCGGGGGCAAAGTGCACTGCAACTAATTCACAAGGGACCTACTTTGTAAATAAAACCCCAGGCACAATTTCCATTAATAAGGCATATAGCGACCTGACTGTTACATGCGAAAAGAATGGAAAGTCCGCTACGTCTATGCACAAATCATCGGCAAATGTGGCCACTTATGGTAATATTTTATTGGGGGGTATCCCGGGAGCGTTAGTAGATGGCGGTAGCGGCAAAGGGTATGATTACCAAAATTATTTGGTTAATCCGCTAAGCTGCAAATAACCCCATGCTTAATTACTCAATTTTTTCGTTTTAAGTTTTTCTTTCGCTAGCCGTTCAGAAATTTGATGGAATAAGAATGTCCCGTCACCTCGTGCTACGGAACCTAGTACCCCAAACACCGCACCAGCCATTATATTGCTAGTATTAGGGGTAACGGAAAAATAATAGGTCTTACCGGCGTCAGCATTTAATGTAAGTTTGGCATCACCCGGCGTAAACGGGCCGCCATCAATCTTAATATAGATATTACCTGCTTTCTCATCGGTATAAATAAAACCCCCCATAGCTAGTCCAGGCTTAGTTTTTCCATTTATTTGAATACGTGCATTTGATCCGCTAGCCACAAATCCACTATCCCGCATGAAATATAAACGAGCGTTTCCCTGGTCTGGTTGTGAAATGGTAGTTTGCAGTGATCGGTAAGTTGGCCCTGTGGCGCTGCAGCCACTAATAACAAAAGTTATAAGAGTAAAAATTAAAAACTTTTTCAACAATTGATAGGCTCCTAAAATCATGGTTTATTCACTACATAGCTTCAAGAATAGCCTTCTTTTTCTCTTTGTACTCTTCCTCAGAAATTAATTCGGCATCATAAAGTTTCTTGAGCTTTTTAAGTTTGCTCACCATGTCACCTGCTGGCGCCGTGACTTTAGGGCTGCTCACCTTCTTTGCTGGTACAGCAATAGCCATGCTTCCATCAATTTTAGGGTGATTTAAAACTTCTTGCAGTGATAGCTGATTATCAACAAAGCCTTTTTTTACTAGCTTTTTCCAACTCTTAGCCCAGGAAACAGCCCCTTCAACCAATTTTTTCTTTTTGGGGTATGCGTCAATATTATTTGGCACCCAAGGAGAGTCCGAATAGCTATACTTTTCCTCCCTTTCAAAGTTGTAATGTTCAGGAGGAAGATACACCCGATAACGGAGCATGTTATCGCTTTCACCAAAATTAAAAACCATTCTCATCCAGCCGACAGGTAAATCTGACGTATCAATATCTAAGGACGAAAGATAATCTAGTTTCTTTTTTGTGACACTATGCCGTCGTTTCCAACCCCGCATCCATCCTAAAGCCAAACATTCTTCCGAATTATCAGCCACTTCTCCATGTGCATCGAGCAAATTACTGTACTTGCGCCATTTTGCCTTTTCACAGATTCCTGTCGCTTTCCAAGAGTCGTGCGCAACTTCCATAGGCGTAGATATACTAATTTGGCCAGAGAATTTATCTCCCGTAAGCCGAACAAGGTCATATTTTATTATCCCTGTTCCTTGGCTGGAATCCCATGTCTTAGTGTGAAAAAGGGTCCAGACGCCAGGAGGCAAAGGAAGTGTGCGTTTGCCTGAGATAAAATCTATATGGAATAGATTCTCAAAGGTCTTACCAACGCTATACTCTTTTGCTTGAACATTGTGAGTGAGCAAAACCAGAAAGAATATTTTTATACATATAAAATATCGAACAGACATTAGATGCATCCCCCAATTGAGTTTCTATTCAAACATATATCCTTTAATGGTTATTCTCCATAATCTTATTATAGGTATTAAAAATGCTAATAAACTGATGACGACGCCTGATGAGATCATCATCATTGGGTCTTCATTCTTAAAATAGCTTTCCTTTTACCTTCTATAAAAAACCATAAATAATTTATACCAATACCCTAAAATAATTCACAGCAATATATGGCATGTACTAATGGCTTGGTTTGTCTATTTATTATGGTCAACGTTTTTTTGAATGGGGATAGACCCTAGATTCTAAGTCACTAATCTTACTGCCTGTTTCTATATATCAGAGGAGGGGTGTATTTCTTTGGGTGGGGTATGGATTTTGGTCCAATATAGGTCCACTAAACTATGAAATGGGACCCATTTTTTGGTACAGGGATTCACAAATCCCTCTCTATATGTCACAATAAACCTGAAGTTTTGAAAATGTATGGAAGCGTAAAACCGCATTACGAATGCGATGCTCTACCAACTGAGCTAAGGCGGCCTTCTAAAATGTTTTAGCGTCGGAAGTCCTAACAAACCATGGGGGCTAGGTTGACGCCCACCTTCCAGATTATAGGAACCAAAGGGTATTTTATGGGATGATGGGCGAAGGTAATAGAAAAGGGCCACGGTGTCTGGGGAGGTAAAAAACATCGTGACCCTTCAGGGGAAGCAGAATTTTAGGAGAGAAAATCTGCTTGATTTACTATAAAGACGTGCCCCTAGATTAAGTGCATAAAGATTATCTTAGGCTTTGAACCAATGGCTCGTTCTAATTTTTCAATGAGGTTCTTTAACATCACGAACTCCAAAAATTATGCATCCGATTTCTTTTCTTTCTTTTGCTCATCCGTATGAATGTGGTCACCACCCCCACAACTGCCCGCAAGTGTTGCGCTAGAAATGGGGGCAAGAGCGAATAGAAACAACAATGCGATACAATATTTCATTTAGCGACCTTTCTATCTTTGATAATTGTGGTACGTGTAAAAATGGGAATTAGATCACGTGATATATAATTATATGACCGTTTTTATGATTATAGGCCCGCGGTTCAAGCTCAGTAACATAAGCAGCTATTTTATATTATATATGGTGATTGTTGTTCGTTGATATCGAGCCTATCATAAGCTTTGCTGCAATATATCAAGGAGAAAAAAATGCTTTTTACTCTAGCTTGGACCCATGCGCCGAGTGCGCGAAACGAAACAATTACGAAATTTATGGCAACAGGGGGTATGCCTCCTGAAGGCGTTCAAATGCTCTCGAGATATCATAATGTCGACGGGTCAGGTGGCTTTGCTATATGTGAGACTGACAATTCAAGCGCGCTGGCTAGTTGGGCATTGGATTGGAATGGTTTAATTGAAATTAAAATAACCGCAATCATGGATGATGAAACTATTAGCGGTGTTTTAGGACCGAGAGCTGAAGCCGGTGACTTTAATTAAGAGTTTCAGACAAAATGTTTATGGATTAGGGATCTCGTTCTCGAGGGGCGCACGTTCCCTCCCATAATGGCGGCGCCCCTTAAATTCATAATAAAGAACTTATTCAGATTCTTGCTGATTCAATTCTCGTTTGAAAGAAGACTTTAAATGAGTGCGCCTATTGCATTTGTAGATGTCTGGGATTCCAATGATTATGATTTAATTATAGATGTACGGTCGCCAGGTGAATTTAAAGAAGATCACATCCCCGGCGCATTAAACTTGCCGGTTCTTTCGGATGAAGAGAGAAAAATCATCGGCACCAAGCACAAAGAACTGTCGCCTTTTGAGGCCCGCAAGTTAGGCGCATCGTTCGTAGCCAAAAATATAGCGGGGCATATTCAGAGTGATCTGAAAAACAAAAGGCGTGATTTCACCCCACTCATATATTGCTGGAGAGGCGGACAGCGTTCTAAGTCTTTCGCTCTTATTTGTAGTGAAATTGGGTGGCGTGCATTTATATTAAGTGGTGGTTATAAAAATTATCGCCGCGGGGTCATTGATAAAATCGAAGAATTGGTTCTGGGTCTTTCCTTTGTAGTTATTGCTGGCCGGACTGGAACCCGAAAAACCGATATTCTCGAGACCTTAAATCAAAGAGGAGCGCAAGTTTTAGACCTTGAAAAACTTGCCTCTCATCGCGGTTCGCTTTTAGGCAAATTAGAAGAACTGGAACAACCAAGTCAGAAAATGTTTGAAACCCTAATAATGGACGCGCTCCGACACTTTGATCCCGACAGAGTGGTGTTTTTAGAGTCTGAAAGCCAAAAGATAGGGCAGCGACAGATTCCAAGAGCCCTTTGGAAATTTATTAAAATTTCTCCACAAATCACCGTGTCAGCGCCCCGAAACTATCGCGCATCAACTTTGTCAAAGAAATACAATTACCTCACAAAAGATAGAGAAAACTTAAAAAATTTGATTAAAAAAATCCCAGGTCGCCACGGCCCAAATAGAACGGAGTATTGGTGTTCGTTGATCACCCAAAATTTATGGGAGAAGTTATCATACGACTTGTTAGAATTTCACTATGACCCCTCATACGACAACAGTTTGAAGAATAACGACAGGACTACAATTTTTGAATATGAGCATGCAGATTGTAGTGATGGTGTCTTGTTAAAAACCGCTGAAGACATCCTTTCAAAAAAATTTGAGTGGTGATTGCCTTACGTTGCGATAATAAAGTTTTCTGGATTAGCAATCGGACTATCTGATTAAATCTTATTTTTCTTTTTCGCTGTGGCGATTATTTCATCCAGCTTTTTATTCATCTCTTCTTTCGAAGAGAGTGAACATTGGTAGCCGGCATTGGTCCTAAGGGTTTCTCGATTCAGAGATATATTGCCAACCCAATTAACACCGTGTGTCCCCACTAACCAATAGGTCCGTTGATATTTAACGATCTTTGAGTAACCAGTTACTTCATGCCTCGAAACTTTGCCGTCGTCGAATGACAAACCAATAACAGGGTGCGCTGTTTCATATTTATTGTTACAAAGAAGCGCCTTACCGTCCAACTCGTTTGCTGCCC
>CAYZDH010000165.1:0-6098 GCA_964477025.1 uncultured Rhodospirillaceae bacterium
CGATAGCACAGTGGAGTTGTGACGCGACAATTGAACAATTTCTTTATGACCGCAAAAGTGGCCAACAAATAACCGGATCATTCATGGAGTACGGTATGCCGCGTGCAGATATGATGCCCGACATAGTGTCGGAGGAATCACTGGTCCCTTCCACTAACAATTTATTAGGAGTAAAGGGCGGCAGCGAGGCGGGCAATTGTGGTATGCCGCCTGCTATTATTATCGCCGCACTTGATGCCCTACTGCCACTCGGCGTAAAGGATATTTCGATTCCAGCAACTCCCCAAAAGGTCTGGAGAGCAATACAAGACGCCCGAGAAGCCATACCTTCACAACTGAAAGATAACCCGTAATGAACGAGATCGAAATTTCCTTAGCTGTCTGCGATTACGATCACGTAAGGGATTTCGTCTCAGGGGCGGTGAATGCGGAGGGATTACGCATAAATTTTCAAAGCTTTTCCATCCAGGAAATATTTCACCGCTTTACATCATTTCGAGAGTGGGACGCATCAGAAATGTCGATGGGTATGTATGTCGCACTGCGTTCACAGGGCGATGATAGCCATACAGCCATCCCAGTAATTACCTCACGCATGTTTCGCCTATCGTCATTTTATATAAACCGAAACAGCTCTATAAAATCTGCTGCCGACCTGCGGGGAGGAAAGATCGGCTATCCCGAATGGGCACATACAGCGGGCATCTATAGCCGTGCCTATAACATGCATGAGATAGGCAATGCCGTTGAAGAAATTGAATGGGTTAAGTCAGGAGTAAATAAAGGCGGCATCGTCGAGCATGTTGATCTCGCTTTGCCAAAAAGTGTGCGCCAAACGCCGGTTAATGAAAAAAGTCTCGATGAAATGCTGATAGGAGGTGATATAGACGCCCTTATGTCTTCTGCTCCGCCCAAAAGTTTTTATGATGGCCACCCCGATATTATCCGCCTCTTTCCTGACTTCGAAGATGTTGAAAGCACGCACTACCAACAATCCGGCATCTTTCCAATCATGCATACAATAGCAATCAAAAGAGAACTCACCGACGAACACCCTTGGATCACAAGAAATTTATTTAGTGCCTTTGACGCGGCCAAAAACCGCGCTACCGAGCGGCTGCGTGATGTTACTATTTCCCGTTACCCAAATCCCTGGAACTTCGCGGGTGCAGAGCGGGCACAATCCCTCTTTGGCAAAGATATTTGGCCTTATGGCATTGAGCCTAATCGCATAACGTTAGATAAGTTTTTGCAGTTCTGTCTGGAACAAGGCATCGCACACAGACCAATGAAGGTGGATGAGCTATTTGCACCTAATTTTTAATTAGACGCCTGCGCTTAAATCTTTTCTAACGATCAAAAAATTTCGTCTTGGAGACGGACGGCCTAATAGTTAATAATTCTAAAAACATAGTCTTTAGTTAAGGAGACCACATTTCAAATCCAAGTTAACAACAAAAATGAATTTCAGTTTTCCTTGGTTTTAAGGACTTTGCCAGATAATCTCATTAAAATGATAGAGAATTAAGGAGTATCCCGATGGCTAAACGCCGAATTGAAGGTTCATTTGTCGCGTTGATAACCCCCATGAATACTGATGGGTCAGTTGATTTTGAGGGCTTCCGCACGCTGCTCAATTTTCAAGAGCAAAATGGAAGTTCTGCTGTGCTGATAATGGGTTCTACCGGTGAAGTCTCCATGCTGACCCCCGAAGAAAGACGCCAGGTCATCTCAGAGACAATTAAAATGAGGACTGGAAAAATGGAATTCTGGTACGGTTGTACCGGCCCTAGCACCGAACAAACCATCGGATACGTCGAGTATGCCAGTAAGGAAGGCGCTGACGGCGCTATTATTGCCGCACCTCCGTATATATGTGCACCAGACGAGGATATCACCGACTATTTTCTTGAGGTTGCCGACGCGAGTAATATTCCAATTGGGATATATAACAACCCGCCAAGGGTTAAAACTGATTTAGCTCATACCTCTATCCTGCGGCTCGCAGAGCACCCAAACATAATCGTTAACAAGGAATCAACCGCTCGCGTTGGGCAGATTGCTCAAACAGTAGCGGGAAGTCCCGACATGTCTTTGATGTGCTGCGATAGCCCCACCCTTGGCCTCGTCGTCCCACTGATGTCTTTGGGAGGCCATGGTACAGCGAATATGTCCGGCAATCTAATTCCGCAGGAAATGGTAACTATATCCACGCCCTGGAAGAATTGGGATGATGCTATCGCCTGCAGAAAGGCATGGCTGAAAAATCTAAAAATGTTGCATTTCACTTATTCGGCAATAAACCCTGTTGCTGTTAAATGCCTGATGGGTTCTGTTGGTCTCCCAGCCGGCCCACTTCGCAAGCCACTTAAGCCTATTGCCCCTGAGCATCTCGCAAAGGGATTAGAAATATGCCGTGAGTTGGACTTAGATCAAAAATATGGCTTTAACCTGCCGCTAATGCGGTCTGCAGCTGAGTGAATCAGGCCAGGGTTAGACCGCCATCAACATGAATGGTCTGGCCAGTAATAAAGGAGGCACCATCAGAAAGGAGAAAAGCGATTAGCTGCGCTACGTCATCAGGCGCACCGATGCGTCCCATTGGCGATTTTGTTGCGGCCTTTATCCAAGCATCATTAGGTAGAGCAGAATGCCCGGTGGCGTCTTTCATGGTGTAACCAGGAGCAACGCAGTTCACGGTAACGCCATCTGGCGCAAGTTGGACTGCAAGAGATTTAGCTAGCGCTTCAATCGACGCTTTCGCAGCCGCTGTTGCAGGAAACAATCCATCGGCATCGTAAACATGCGCGACAAACGAACTTAATGCGACAACTCGACCACAATCAGACCCCTTAATATAAGGGATCGCGTTAGTTGCTATTCGAAAAAATGCTTCTGGCATTCCACGGTAAGCCTTAGCAAGGGACTCTGTATCCACCTCTCCAAACAACCGTCTATCAGCAAATCCGGCATTACTGACGATTTGATCTAGACCTCCAAATCGCTCAACTATCTCGCCTACTAAAGAATCTGCAAAAATACCGTCGCTTAAATCACCAAGAATTATTTCGACAGAGCTACCAGAATCCACAACCGCTGCCGCGACCTGATTTAGTCCCTCCTTATTTGACCGGGAGTGGAGCATGAGTTGTCTGCCAGGCCCGGCAATTCGTTTTGCGGTAGCTGCGCCAATTCCACTGGCGGCGCCTGTTATTAAAGTGACCGTCATCTCGATTGTTTAATTTACGCCTCTGGGATTTTATTAATTAATAAATTAGCAGAAACCAAAAATAGTTGGAACCCAGATTTCGCTAATGCTAAACCCCATATGGATGAGACAAATTGATTAACAACCGAGGTTTGGGGATGACAAAAAAAAACTCGATGCAAAAAATTATCATTTTCATATCTTTGGGTCTCGCGGTATTGAATATCCAATTCGTCTCATTGGTTCCGGGTGCTTTAGCTGCTGGAGTTGATAGCAATTGGGGCTCATATTCACAAAAAGAACAAAACCCTGATTGGAGCTCCGCAAAAAACAGTATAGCAGCAAAGGACTATGCCAAAGCTATTCAACACTTACAAAAATATATTGCAAAAAACCCCAAAAATGCGAACGCACACAACTATTTGGGCTACGCCTTCCGGGGTTTGGGAAAGCTCAAAGAGTCAGGCGTGGCATACGAAAAAGCCCTGACAATCAACCCCAGGCATCTTGGGGCTCTGGAATATCAAGGCCAGTTATACTTAAAACTTGGACAGGTTGAAAAAGCGAAAGCTAACCTGTCTAAGTTAGATAATCTCTGCCTCTTTGGCTGCGATGAATATACCACGCTAAAGAACTCTATCGCCCAATATAACAGCAAATAAACGCGCTGCTAATTAGCTGCTAAGATCAAACCTAGGTTTCGTGAGTGCCGTCGCAAAGGGGTTGGTTTTGTTTACTCTTGCAGCCACAGAAGGTTACCGGACTGTCACGCTTTGCAATTTATAGCACCGTCGACTCTCCTGTTCCCTTATGCGAGCCATCACAAAAAGGTTGATCTGCACTTTGACCACATGCACACCACCAATATTCTTTACCTTCTTCAACAAGCCGCTGGTAATATAGCGCCATATTAGTCGGATCCTTTTATCTACTACATAAATCGACTAATATTTAGAACGAGACACGGTTGTTCACAAGCCCGTATAGATAGTTAGGCTGTAGACCCAAAGGGAGAAAAAAATGCCTAAATCTTTCGATATCCGGCCGTTAGGTCCGGCTCTTGGCGCGGAAATTATAGGTCTTGATATTAGCAAACCCTTAGATAATGAAACTATTAAGGACCTTTATGACGCTTGGAGTGACAATATTGTGCTACTGTTTAACAAAGAGGACATGACGCAGGTCGAACAACTGCGCTTTGCATCGTGCTTTGGAAAAATCGGGGAACGGCCAAAGCCTAAAGAGGCGCGGCCCGAAGACTATACCAAGCTCGACGCGGCATTTATGCTAGTCACAAATATCCGCGAAAATGGTAAGCCTATAGGCACACTACCTGATGGTGAGATGATGTTTCATCACGATACCATTTATAAACCGCGCCCACATATCGGAACCCTCCTCTATGCAATTGAAGTTCCTTCTTCCGGGGGAAATACAAAATTTACTAATCTGTATAAAGCATATGATGCGCTACCAATTGAGATTAAACGGAAGATCGAGGGCCGTAGCGCGCTGCATCTATATGATTATGACCGTATTAGCGAACGCAATACTGCTGAGGGTGCGGGAGCTCTGCTTGAAAATTGCGCGCACCCAGTAGCAATTACCCATCCCCGATCAGGTGGCAAGGCACTTTATGTAAACCGCCTAATGACTGCCGAAATTCAAGGGCTTCCGCACAAAGAAAGTGAGGATATCCTTAGTCTGATGTTCGATATTGCCGAAAGACCTGAGCATGTTTACGAGCATATTTGGACGCCAGGGGATTTATTATTGTGGGATAACTTCTGTTCATCCCACGCCCGCACAGACTTCTCTAACGGGGAGGTCCGACTGTTACGCCGCTGTCAAGTCGAGGCGGAAAGTGCGCCAGCAGCATAAAGAGTTTAATCACGCAATTTCCATGGGGCCCCATTGACGGGTGAAACTAAAAGAACGGTCGGAACCGCGTGAGATTTCAGAGAAAATAGAAAAAAGGGTTTCAAGTCCCCTTCTTCATTTTCCTGTTAAAATAATACACAAATTTTAGCCCACTCCCCCACCCGAACTATACTTTAATATCGATTAGCGCGAAGACCTATCACGAGTCGGTCATTGGCCCCCCGTTTTTTTTCCAATCTCCGATTCCACCAACATTTGAAACATTTTTATAACCCATATCTACAAGGGTCTTCCCGGTTAAGGCTGCTTGTCCTCCAGCGGCACAAACCAGGATCAACTCTGATTCTTTTTTAAGAGATTCATTATAAAGCCCTGTTGCTTCATCAGCTACAAATTCGATTAGCCCTCGTTGGATTTTTAATGCATCAGTGATAGTACCCGTTTTAGCGATGTCCGAACTATCACGTACATCGATAAAAATCGCTGACTTTGACTTATGTTTTTCGATAGCTTCATTGAAGTCAATTTTTCTAACTACCGCGTTTGCTTCGTCAAGATAATCTTTAGCTGTTTTCATTTTTTCTTCTTTCTTTGCCCTATCAATTATAGGTCCTGGTGGGAAAGGCAGAGAATTGTATCTTTTCCTGCCTCCGGGATCCAATAAAAATCATGGTTTTACAATCACAGGCCTGACGATTTTCCGCATGGCGTTAAGTCAACCGACACCGCTCAGGGTCGCTGGTATTTTAAAAAAAGTGACTTAATTGAATACATGGAAAGCCGTATGCGCCCGGTTAATTAATGTGACGATTAGACCAGATTAGACCAGATGGTATTTTTGGCGAAAAAAAGAGAAGGGGGGCTTAACCGCCCCTTTTTTATTTTGGTCTCATAAGTTACTGATTTTATTATTAAATTAGTGGTGCCCGCTCCCGGACTCGAACCGGGACGTCCTTTCGAACAACGGATTTTAAGTCCGTTGCGTCTACCAATTCCGCCAAGCGGGCAC
>CAYZDH010000166.1:0-6085 GCA_964477025.1 uncultured Rhodospirillaceae bacterium
CAATTATCCAGGGCCAGTTGCAAAATCCAGAGACACTGGTAGATGGTTATTTGAACATTAACCGACGCTACATGTATTCGGCTCTTTATTGGTGTACGACCAATTACTCTAAAATTTGCGATATTGTTCGTGATCTGATGGGCGGTGGACCGTTTCAGATGCCCGCCGATATTTCCGTGGTTAAGAACACGGCGATGAAAGAAACATTCGAGAAATATTGGTCTGTACCTGGACAGTCGGCAATTGACCGCATGAAACTTTACAAGCTTGCTTGGGATTTAATTGGCTCAGAATTTGCCGGCAGACATATTCAATACGAGAGATTTTATGCCGGCCCCAGTTTTGTTGTAACTAATTACAGCTACCTTAATGCACCATGGGATTCTTTCGGTGGCTTGGTTGACGATATTTTGGATGGCTATGGTGTAGAATGAAACGCCTCAATATCCAGATTTGCAAAAAAAATGAATGACAAAATAACAGGGAACAAAAGCAATGGTTAAATTGTTAAGAAAACTTAGTTTTTTTATTCCCGTTTTTGCAATCCTTATTGCTTTTGGTAATTCATATAAAAGCTTCGCAAAGGGGTATGAGGATATAGCTCCCCAAATTATCAAAGCATTACTCGTGAATCTTCGTTTTTCTACAGACGTACGTTTTGGAGCGGTCACCTCAAATCATAAATTAGGAACAATTTCTATCTCTAATTTAATCTTACGAACCGAGATTGGAAAAATTTCATTCGATGACATTACATTTTCTGGTCCGACCAATCCTCAATCTAACGATATGTTTATAGACGGACAAATTGAAATTTCTGATTTCCATTACGAAATCAATTCAAGGCACCTTCCTTTTGAGTTCGTGGCGATGAGCAGAGAAGTAGGGTTTGAAAAATTTACTGGGGATGCTGTTATTCAATTTGCATACCAACTTGGTAATTCAACTTTAGACTATACGCTTAATTTTAACCTTAACGGAGGCGGAGATTTAACTGTAAATAGCTCAATTTCCGATATCCATATGGGTTCAAGCCTATTTGATTTTTGGAATTATGGACCGGAAGCGTTAGTTGGTGGAGAGAGCTTAAAGGCAACCCTGAAAAGTTTTACGGCTTCCTTTGTTGATAAAGGTTTTTTGAGCAAGGCTGTTAGATTTTACTCCAAGAAAACTGACAAGAAGCCTTCCCAAATTCTTAGAGAAATACCACCGCTTTTAAGTAAACAGGTTAAGCACGAAGCTCGAAAGTTACCATCTAAAGCAAAGATTTACCGTTTCATTGATAAAGGAGAAGTCGAAGTTCAAAAGTTTTTGCTTAACCCTAAAAATTTTACCCTATCAATTTTACCAGAATCACCTGTCCGTTTTGAAGAGGTCGGTAATTTTATTAAGGGTGGAAATTTTGAGTTGCTCAATCTGCAATTTCGCGCAAATCAACAATTTGTTTCAATTTCGATAGAAAAATTCAAATACGCTAAGGGTGTAGATGCCATCAAATTAGCTTTGATGCATTTAAAAGGTATTGGTACTCCTCAAAATTTTAGCAAGGCAGAACGCCTTTTACAAAACACTAAATCAATAAAAAATCCTGAGGCATTATTTTTGCTTTCGCAGATCTATTTCGACGGGTCAGGAGTAAAGAAAGATTTCAATAGAGCTTATGAATTAGGATTGTTGGCTGGAGCTAGGGGGTATGTTTCTGCCCCAAGTCTGTTAACTAAAATTGAAGAGAAGCTCGATCCAAGGGAGATAAAGCGGCTACAAAATCAGGCAACCAAAAAATGGGAAAAGCTCAAAGAAGCAAGTTTTTTTAAAACTAATAAAGTTTCAGCTATGACCGGAGATTTGCCATCGGTTAGAGCTTTGGCAAGGGCATATTTAAGGGGTTCTAAATTACCGCGTAACTACAAATTGGCTTACGTATGGTCAAGCTTGGGAGCGGCGGCAGGAGACCCAATTTCCCGTTCAATACGAGATCGTATTCTTTCAATAAGTGGAAAGTCCGGTGTTTTAGAAACGAGAGATATTATCTCAGCACAGGATTTAGCTGAAGATCACTGGAAACAACAAATTCGAAACAATAGTAAAAAGTGATCAAATTACGACTTTTAATTTAGTTCCAATGAGAGGCGTTAGTTTGAGGGTTGAGGGTAGTTTGAATTTGTTTGGAAACACAATTTGGTTTAAATGAAAAACTCTATTTTTATGAAATGTTTTGGGTGGAATTTCAAAATGTGTAAATCTAAAGCCGGCTGAAGTGAAGCTTTGTAGTTATCGGGCAAATGGCAAAAACCAGTATGGGGTTATGACCGATACTGGCATCATTGATTTATCTAAGCGTATTGGCGGGGATTACCCAACACTTGTGACCCTTATCAAGGCTCAGGCCATTGAGATCGCTAGAGACGCTGCGGCTATGCAGCCTTCCGATTTTGGATTTGATAGCGTCAAGTTTCTTCCTCTGACAGCCGAGCCAGTAAATATTTTTTGCGTCGGTGTAAACTATAAAGACCATCAGGCGGAAACAGGGCGAACCGAAGAGCAGTTTCCAAGTGCTTTCGCTAAATTTAGAGACTCTTTAGTCGGTCATAATGAGGTGCTTGTTAGGCCGAAAGGTTTAGTCAGCATGGACTTTGAAGTTGAGTACGCTGCAGTCATCGGAGAGGAGGCCCGTAACGTCGGTATTGGTGATGCAATGAATTATGTGGCCGGGTATACCATACTCAATGATGGTACAATTCGTGACTACCAATATGAGCGGGGAGTGTTTCAGGGCAAAAACTTTTGGCATACAGGCGCGTGTGGGCCTTGTATGGTTACCAGAGATATGGCGCCTGACTGGAAAAATACCTTTCTTGAAACCCGTCTTAATGGTGTGGTTATGCAAAGGGCAACGGTTGACCAACTCATTATGGGCGTCCCTTTCCTGGTTTCCTATTTCTCCCGTCAGACGCTGTTGAAACCTGGGGATATTATAGCGACCGGCACACCTGCAGGAGTTGGGCATAGACGTGTACCCCCTGTTTATCTGAAACCAGGAGATCTTTTGGAAATGGAAATAACGGGAATTGGGGTGTTACGGAACACTGTGGTCGACGAATCCGAAGTTATACCTTCCTAAGGTCGTAACTTGTGATTGATAGAACCGATTTGGAAGGCTGCCATAGAAGCAAATAATTGATAACTTAATGGAAAAGAATTAAAGACCTAAAACAAGGAAAAAGCGAAGAATAAAGAAAATGAGTTTCAATTTGCAAACAGTGGTTCTAACGGTTTTAAATGGATGGAAATCAAAATCATTTCAATTTACAAAATCTTTGCTTGTGCGGTTGGTGAAGAAAGTATCCCCCACTATTGAATTGTATAAGATTTAGGTATGTCAGATACTAGCCTCATTAATAATAGTCTTAGGGCTTACGAACCGCGCCAAGTTTGGCCGGAAAAGATTAGGCGTCGTGGCTTTCAACAATTTTTATTCATACAAGCACAGTTTAATCTTTATTATTTTTGGGAAAAGCGGTGGTTCTTTATCGCTATGGCTGTGGGTGCTGCAATGCTCGCGATGCCCCAGCCCGAGGGTCTAAGCCGTGAAGGCCAAATCGTATTAACAATGTCTGTCGTGGCTGTCATTCTCTTTGTCTCTGAGCCTGTTCCGTTACCAACAGTTGCTCTTTTAATTATAATAGGACAAGTCTTAATATTAGGACTAGAATCCACAACAGTTGCTAAATCGTTAATGACCGACTCTGTCTTATTTATTATGGGGTCATTAATGCTAGCTGTCGCAGTCGTTAAACAAAAGCTTGACGTTCGTATCGCTTGGCTAATTGTCCGTATGACCGGAACAAAGACCATTAGAATTTGTTTCGGTATTTCACTTATGTCAGGTGTCTTGGCTTCGTTTGTCGGCGAACACACAGTTGCAGCGATGATGCTGCCTGTTGGAATTACATTGATTACCCTGACGTCTAATGACCCTAAACAGGTAAGAAACCTGGCCGCTATGTTATTGTTTTCAATTTCATACGGTTGTTCAATCGCCGGAATTGGAACCCCTTCCGGAGGCGCGCGTAATGCCATAATGATTGGTTATTGGAAGGAATTCTTTTTTGACCCGACCAATCCAGACACACAAAAATATTTAATTGATTATGTCACGTGGGTGATCTACGCCTACCCAATATTTTTGATCCAGCTGCCATTTGTAACTTTAATATTATACTGGACGTTCAAGCCAAAACAAAAAAATTTGTCGCGGGCTGTTACTAAGTTACGCCATCAGTTGGCCGACCATGGGCCCATGTCTTCTAGAGATTGGTTGGCGATAATAATTTTGTCTTTAATTCTTTTTGGTTGGGTTATGTTCTCTGCTGAAGTGGGGCTCGGGACCGTTGCTATTATGGGTGCCGCGGTATTCTTGATAGCAGGTTTAGTGAAATGGGAGGAGATTAATTCAGGAGTTAATTGGGGTGTGGTCCTTTTGTATGCGGCAGCAATTTCTTTGGGGCTTCAAATGAAAGACACGGGCGCCGCTAAATGGGTCGCAGAGAGTTTTCTTAATGTATTAGCTCCCCTAGGTGCAGAATCTGGGCTGGGTTTGTGGGCATCGATATCGTTCCTGACAACGTTTGTAACTAATACGATGTCCAATGGTGCGGCTGTCGCGGTATTGGGCCCAATAGTATTGAACATGGCCACGGTAGCTGGAGAAAACCCTATCCTTATAGGGTTTATTACAGCTGTATCTTCTGCCTTCGCTTACCTTACAGTGATAGGAACCCCCGCCTGCACAATCGTATATGCGTCTGGGTATTTGAAAACTACAGACTTCTTGAAGGTGGGCTGGCGGATGGTGTTGATGTCAACTTTGTTGTTACTTCTGGCAGCCTCTGTTTACTGGCCTTTTTTGGTGGACTGACCTGAGATGTTTCAAAAATTTTCTAAATTTAATTCTGATAATCCTAAAGATTTACGGTCTTTGCATTTAAAAGAAGAAAGAAGGCGGAGATTTAGAATTTTGGTATGCATTGATGGGTCAGCTGAATCATTGGAGGGTGTTCGCTTTGCTTCACAAATTAAACCCTCTCAAGATTGTGACATAATTTTACTTTACGTTCGAACGATTGATCAGGGACTGCGATCCGGCGGTCTACAAATCCGATTGGCTAGAGAAAACATGCTTGATTGGGGTTTAGAGTTGCCAGGTATAAGATACCTCAAAGAGGGCTTAGGACTGTTGGTTGATGAAAATGAACTTGAGAATTCATGGGAATCAACCGCAAGTCATACAGATAGTTGGGGGGATCCCCTTGGAGATAATAAAGTAGAATACAGGCATTCGGACGGCCGAACAATCGTCCTGAAATTGAAAACTGCGCCAGATCCTGCAAGCGGTATTTTGGATCAATATGAACTAGGACCATATAATTTAATAATTATGGGTGCGCCCAAACGTTGGCGAAATGAGCTGCGTGCATTTTTTGGTGCGCCTGTGGCGCAAAAAGTGGCCACTTTATCGCCTTGCTCTGTGCTGTTAAGCCGCAAGAGTATTAATGCCAACCTTCAAGACGGAAAGGGACACCTTATTTGTGTCAATGGCAGTAAGCATTCATTAGATGCTATGCGTCGTGATGCCATTTTCGCATATAATAGCGGCCATTCGATTACATTATTTACAGTAATTGAAAAAAAAGAAAATGTATCAGATGCCGAGAAAATGTTAAAAGAATTGGAAGAAAATCTGCAAGAATTGGGCATAAAAGTGCGTGATAAGGATGTGGCTATCGGTAATCCAGTCGAGGAAATTGTGAAGAAAGGTGACGAATATTCGGTAATTGCTGTCGCCGCTTCTTCCAAGCAATGGTACCAACGGTTTTTTGTCACGGGTGTGGCCTTTAATGTAATGGCCACCTGCGAGACTACAGTTTTAAATATTCGTTAGATAAAAATAAAAATGTCGACGGGTAGAGAAAATAGGGATTAGGAAGTCCTCTATTTAAGACCATTAACCCAGCTCTTTGCGGTTTCCGGTGGTGCCGCCGGTGAGATTCGAACTCACGACTTCTCCCTTACCAAGGGAGTACTC
>CAYZDH010000167.1:0-6060 GCA_964477025.1 uncultured Rhodospirillaceae bacterium
TGGTGGGATCAGCAGGAGCTGGTGCTGAGAGAGGTGCCTGGGCATCGTCTGATGGATATATGTCGAGGTTATCTGGGGCATGGGAAGGGGCGAAAGGAACTTTCGTTGATGGGTCAAGGATCTTCCAAAGCTACCTGCCCGGTGGGGGCTTCGAAGGTTCTGCACAGAATCGGGAGCTGCAGTCTCAATTTGCTAGTCAGGTGGCAGAAAACACAGACATTCAAGACGCTGGGTACGCAGTCAATAAGGTCTCAGGAGTTAATCGCGTTACCTATAAGGGTGCGCCTATTCAGCAGATTCCACTTAATCAAGCTTACGTCGACCAAGAACTAGCCGCCGCCTACGATCCCACTCGAGGCGTTTACGGATCACCTACTCCCAACCTCCATCCGTCTGTCGCGCAGGCAACACCAGCAGCAGCGGCGGCGGCGATTACTGCTACGGACCCTTCTGTAGCAGGGAAGGCTGTAGCTCCAGCGGCTGCGGCTGCGGCTCCAGCTGCTGCGGTGCCATCGGGGTTCTTGAACAAAGCGCTCCATTATGCGCCTCTCCTGAATATGGCTGGCGATGCCATTGGGGGAGCTGCGTTAGGAGCGTATGGAGCCGAAGACGCAGAGCGCAAGTTTGAACTTGCAAAAGAAAAGCATGAGCTGGAGATGGAACTCTATCGGCAGCGCATAGAAAACTGGAATGCTCCAGTGGCGAGGTATGGGGGACCCACTCGAAGAAGTCCACGATTCAGGCCACAAGCGCAGCAACGAAGACAGCAACAGGCTGAAGCTCTCAAGGCTGCACAGGAGCGGCCTCAGCGGCAGAGATTGATGCCTCCGGCTGGGCGCTCATTCTCATAAGATAATCACGGGTTAACGGAGAGGACTAATGGCTAAAAATAAGACACGGATGATGGCTCCTTCAAGGAACAAGATGCTCAGTCGTATGATCAAGGAAGTTGAAAAGACGGTGCCTCCCGCAGCAAAAGAAGAATATTTATCCACCGTCATGGTGTCTAAGCGCATTCTGTTTGATGATTCCACATCAGACGATGCACTCGCGGCATTAGAGAATGTGGTGACGGTGGGAGATATTCCTGATGCGGTGACGCAGGTCGTGGTGGAAGTGATCGCGCAAGTGCATGGGCAATCTGGAGGCAAGATTACGTCTCCTGTTATGATCTCAGCCTCTGTTCCTATTGCGGCGAGTGTGCTGCAGTACATTCAGGTACAAGGGGATCAAAAGATTCCGAAAGCGGTGATTGAGCAAACGATGAAGTCTGTGATTGTGAACATGATGCACTTGTTGGGTCTCGATGGTGAGACGGTGGATCGGTTGGCGACAGGCAATTACCAAATGAGGCCGGAGACTTCAGCAGAAGTAGCTGAGGGAGTTACATTGGCTGAAGAGATTGAGGCAGGCGCACCAACCGCCCCTGTTCCTCTCATGGCTGCTGGAGGGCAAGTATAATGGCATTCGGTAGAGGGCTAATGATTGGGCTGGCTGGAGCTGGTCAAGGAATATTGAGCGCCTCCAAGACACTTAAAGAGTACAAGCTTAAGGAGATGGATAAAGAGAACGATAGGCTGGCTGACGAGAGGGCGCACAATTCTCGGATGACGGTCATGAAAGAAAAGTTTAATTTAGGCAAGGAAGACCGCTTGGTGGCTCGACATGGTGTGCTTCAGGATGAGCTAAATACTGTGACGGTTAAGATGAATGAAATGCATAGGAAGGGAACGGATGTGCTGGAGGATGGAACGACGCCGACTCAAGCATTCAAAGACCTCGAAAATCAATACAGGTCCCTCTCAAAATCCTCGCAAGCCATCGCTAAATCTCTAGCCGATATAAATACAGGAAAAGGAGACTTACCCGAGGGAACCCCGTCAAGCGACAGCGGTAAATCTGAAGTAAAGATAGTTAGTGACCCCTTAAAGGTAGTAGAGGAAGACGTGAAAGTAATTAAAAAAATCGTCCCTGTTCCTTTTCAAGAGAGTAGTAAAAGAGAAAGTAGAGAAAGTGCAGTGATTGATGAAAATGTAGAAGCCGGACAAAATGCTAGCACCTCCGGTGTGGCTGAATCGGTTGGCACCATGTATGAGCAAACGCTCATCCCATTGTCTAACTTTGAAGGAATTATGTCAGTTAAAACTCAGCCGGGGACGCTTGAGGCTGGAGGCCCACTCAATCTTTCCCCAACGAGAATCGAACTTCCTGCAGGGAGTCCTCCTATGACGTGGGACGCACAGGAACGAGCACAGCGACAATTATTTAAAGAGGCTCAAGGAGGGTATACGAGTGATGCCTTAAATATATTAAGGGATGAGGCTCAACAGCTTACACGAGAACAAGCAGCCTTGTTGCCTTCCGATAAAGCAGAGCAACGCGCTGGAAGGCCTATCGTCCCAGAAGATTCGGAGATAATGGACCGCGCCGAGGTTATCACAGAGGAAACAGAGATTATTCCCGCCGCAGGAGAGGTGCTTACGTTTACAGGGGAGTACACGGATGAGGGAGTGTCGATTTATACGGGTGACGATGGGGGCAGGCACACCGAACTATCGGTGTCGATTGCATATAACCCAAAGACCATGGAACTCGTTGAGGAAGAAGATTGGGACGACACCACCAGATTTGCAAACATCCCTACCTTGTCTTCATGGTACGAAGACATAGAAGAAGGGGATTCTTCCTACAGTGGTCCTGCTACGGTATTAGGTGATAGGGAGGCGTGGAGGAAATTTGTGGAACACCTTGGGACAGAATACGAGCTGAAAGACTCGTTTAATTCTCTGAAGGAAGCACTTGCTGCGGCTAAGGAGAAAAGTCAACGTATTAAGGAGAAAAGTCAACGTATTGACAGATAGGATATGGCTTGGTGAAAGCAATAGACCGTTTCAAAAGAAAAAGAGAAGCTGACGCGCCAACAGATTTATTGGACTTCGTAGCAGAGGACGCGGCTCCAGTCATAAGGAAAGGGATTGATCGTTTCACGCGGAAAGCTGTTTCCGTTGTGAAAGAAGATGTGGTCCCGTTCGCTCAGATTGTGAGAAAACACCTACTGCCACCAAAATCACAGGAGAAGCCAGAAGATATCCTCTATAGGGCGATACATCATGCGGAGCATAGGGGTAATGTTGATACTACAGGTCTATCAAACCAGATTAGAACGATGGACTCGCGGAAGCCCGGTTCAAGCGCTTATGGGGAAGTGCAGATTCTTGGAACGACCATGACAGACATGATTAACAGGTATAACAGGGCTAACCCTACGGGATCTGCTTTGGAGCTGACTCAAAAGGAAAAAGATTTTGGCACTCGATTTGCTGAACAGGCCAAGGCGTTTATTGACTGTGGAGGATTGGACATCGGCAACGAGGAGTGCAAGGTAAAGGCCAAAAAACTCAATATCCCTGTGGCTGCTCTCGATTATGGGGGCGGTGGTTGGCTGAACACGCCAGAGGATACCGAAATTTACCGAGGACTGGTTAGGAAATTGATGAAACAGTCCCTTGATGACAATCAAGGTGACATGTTCAAGACAGCAGTCCAATGGAGGTATGGCCGGAATACCAAAAGAAACGATTTTACAGCCGTTAATCCTGCTTGGGGCAAGCGGCAGCAGGCTGACCCAGACTACGAGAAGGCCATGAATAAGTTTCTTATCTCGATTGGAATGGAAAACTGGAAGAAATAAAAAAGGAATCTGAATAATGCCGCAGCGACCAGAAGAGCAGGTTATAGAGGAAGAAGCCACAACTACAATTCCATATCGTGGAACAGCTATCGCTAGCCCAGATGATGTTCTGAGTATGAATGAATGGGTAAGCATGGCGAGGCAGGTGGTTGACAAGGATGGCAAAAAAGTCAATGAAAGCTTTAGCGATGAGGATCTGAGGGAATACTGGGCGGATAACTACGCTGATGAATGGATACGAAGAAAAGGAGATGAAGAATCTATAGGGTACTCTGGTACGCTTAAAGAGGGGGTTAAGGCGGCGGGGAGAGCGTTAGGGTCTGCCTTCCACAATGTTATTGGCAGCCCTGAGTACATAGAGGAGGCGAGAAAAGAAAGTCTCAGGGCTAAAGAAGACCCAGCCCTTCGTGACTTCAATACATATATTTACGAACAGTGGCAAAAAGTTAAAGCAGATCCTCGGCAGAAGTTTTTGACTAGCATCGCGCCGGGAGTTGTTGGCGGGGTTGTTGATGAAGGGATAAAAGCGGTTGGAGTACTTGGAAGAGCCGTGAAGGAAAAGGGGAGAACTCCTGTTGGGCTGTTTATGACATCACAAATAGGCAATCAGGCAGCGAGCCTTGCCCCAGCGATTTCAGGAGCAGGATTGGGGTGGAGGATTGGTGGACCTAGAGGGGCACTGTTTGGAGGCATTATTGGCAATTTCATTGGTAGTTCTGGGATAGAGATGGGGTATGAGAGTATGCGGTTAGCAGAAGATGGGCTGACCCCAGAAGAGATGGTCCAAGCGAGAAAGTATGGGTTGACCAAAGGAGCCGTTATTACGGCTGTAGATACTGGTACGTTTGGGGTGTCCAAGTGGTTGTTAAATACTACTTCCAGAGCGGTTCCGGCTGCCGTGCGTAAAGTATTGAAAGATGAGGGTGTTGACATTAGTAACCCCTCCGCGATGATGGCACACAGCAAAAATCCTATACTGAAAGCCAAGGCGAGAAATGCGGCGGAAACCGCTGTTAGTATGTCGAATCAGTTGTATCGTCGGTTGCCACGGCTGGGGATGGCCTTCTCCACTCAGGTTCTTGGTGAAGGGGTTGGTGAATATCTGGGAGAAGCTGCTGCTTCTGGCAACCCTGACATGATGGATGCGGTGCTGGAAGCCTTCGCAGGATTTGGGCACAGTGCTGTTGAGATGGGGATTGCAGGGAAGCTGCGTCCAAAGGCAGACCCATTTGTCGCTGCGGGAATTGGTGATCCTTCCGTGTCTATTGAGGAAGTGACTAGTCGCCTTTCCGTCGAGCCAGATAATTTGTATCAGTACATGGAGGATATCTCGACGTTGGCGCTTTCCGGTGACCCAACGCAGGTAACGGTGCCTGCTGGATTTATTGCTCCAGATGATCCCGGTGGCGTGCGTTCATTTACGGGAACGCCTTCTGAGAACAGACGATCTCTTATTGATCTTTATGACCAGCTAGAAGGTTCTGGAATTGTCAGTGGACTGGAGCGTGGGGTGGAAGCATTCTCTGATGGGAACTTTGCTGAGGCAGCCCCTCTCATCGAAAGAGCGGCGAATGTCGGCCACGTAGGCGCTCAGGATTTTTTGGGAGAAATGTATGCTGGTGGAGTGGGCGTTATAGAGAATTTGGATAAATCCATTGAGTTCCTTCGTAAATCTGTGCAACGTGGAAAATCGGATTCGTATGCGAAGTTAGCCGACGTTATGCGAAGAAAAATCAATGAAGGTGCCGATCAGGAGGTGTTACTCAGTGATCCGATCATGCCAGAAAATATGCCAGAGGAGAGGCAGTCGTACATTCAGGTCTTGACGGAGGGGGCAGAAAAGGGCGATGCCAGAGCGTTGTACAACCTTGGGGTTGTTCATGAGTCTGGGCATGGCGTTAATGTTGATGAGGAAATAGCGGCGAGTTTTTATCGTAAAGCGGAGAAGGCTGGGATTGTTGATGCTGGGCGACGAGCCGCTGCCATAGAAGGGTCTAAAGGGACTCGTGCAAATTGGCAATCGGCTTATGCAAGGTATGAGGCGGCTCCAGCAGGCCCTGAGAAACGCGCAGCTCTAATAGAAAGTTTGGAAGCGGAACTTCGGTACAGGAAAAATGCTGCGTCTAAGATGGGGGAGCAATTAAGCAATGAGACGAAAAGGCGTGAAGCTCTCGTTAAGGAACGCCCAGAAGATTCTGCCAGCATCGAGGCTATAGATAAAAAAATAGGATCGACTCGTAAACTGTTTGAGTCTCGCAACGACAGGGTTGATAAAACCAATCAGCGATTGAAGTCGCTTAGAGGAATACCTGATCCTACGGCGGGAGCGCCTGCTTATTCTAAAGAGGATGCCGCCGCAGGGTATCAAG
>CAYZDH010000168.1:0-4937 GCA_964477025.1 uncultured Rhodospirillaceae bacterium
TGGATGGTGTCTTTAAGAAACAGGTAATATTGGGGTCTACGGGTAAAGGATCAGCAACGTTTATCGAGCCGACAATCATGAACGCGCTAATCGGTACCAAATTTAAAATTATCACTGGCTACAAAGGCCTGGGTAAAGTTCATCTGGCGGTTGAGAGGGGCGAAGTCCAGGGCCGATTTGCGAGTTGGGAAAGCCTTAAGTGTTGCAAAAAGAAGTGGCTCAGCAAAAAAAAAGTTGTCGTTTTAATGCAGTCAGGTTTGGTACGTAATAAAGATTTGCCAAAGGTCCCTCGCGTAATCGAGTTTGCTAAGAACGACGCTGATCGTGAATTTTTGAAGTTCGTTGCCGCTGGATCAACACTTGGTCGTATTTATGTTACACCGCCGGCGATTCCAAAGGCCGCGATGAGTGCCTTGCGCGCAGGTTTCTGGTCCGCCCTTAAAGACCCTGAATACCTAGCCACAACAAAAAAACGAGGACTTGAAGTTGCACCTATTTCTGGCGAAAAAGCTAAAGAATTAGCCGTGGGGATAACCAACGCATCTCCAAAGACCATCAAAACGGCTAAGAAATATCTCGCTCGGAAGAAAAAGAAGAAATAACCTAAATCCGATGAATACAGGAGGAGACGGGCGGTTTAAGACTGCCCGTCTCCCGCATTTTAAGCTAATCATTCCGGAGTAGGGAGTAATGGATCTCCAGATGCTCGATATGGCGATTAGGGCTCTAGATCAAATCTATGCTCCGGAGCGCCTGTAGTTCCTGTTGCTCGGTACGTTGATGGGTCTAATTGTCGGTGCCATCCCGGGTGTTGGCGGTCTTGTGGGCCTGACGCTTCTGCTGCCCTTTACCTTTGGCATGGATCCCTATTCCGCCATCGCTGTTATGATGGGGTTACTCGCCGTCACAACAACATCTGATACGATCCCTGCTGTCCTTTTTGGTGTTCCAGGAACGGTTGGGTCTGCAGCAACAATTCTTGATGGATACCCACTAGCCAAAGACGGGCAGGCAGGTCGTGCCCTGGGCGCAGGCTTCATGGCCTCTATGTTGGGTGGCTTAATCGGCGCCGTGTTGCTGGGTTTTAGCATGCCGATCCTAAGACCGTTGGTGTTGTCTGTAGGGTCACCCGAGTTGCTAGCCATTTGTGTTTTCGGATTGTCTTTAGTCGCCGTGCTTTCGGGTGGCGCAGTGCTTAAAGGCCTGGGCGCTGCTTGTATCGGACTGTTGGTGGCCACAGCTGGTGACGACCCTCAAACTTCCCAACTGCGGTGGACATTTGGTACGCTTTATCTCTATGACGGTTTGCCGATTGTTCCCTTGTCGTTAGGTATGTTCGCAATACCGGAACTTGCCGATTTAGCAATTTCGCGCACAACGATCGCTAAGGATATTGCGAGGAACACCGTGTCTGGCCAATGGCAGGGCATTCGCGACGTGTTTTCTAATAAATTCTTGGTAGTACGTTGCGCCTTGATCGGCTCAGGGCTCGGTTCAATTCCTGGCATAGGGGCTTCTGTTATTGATTGGGTTGCTTATGGCCATGCGGCGCGCACCGAAAGGGGTGCGTCGGAAACATTTGGCAGTGGAGATATCCGTGGGGTCATAGCATCAGAAAGCTCTAATAATGCTAAAGAAGGAGGAGCTTTAGTTCCCACAATAGCGTTTGGTGTACCTGGTTCTGCCTCGATGGCCTTGCTATTGAGCGCATTCCTATTGCTGGATATACCGCCCGGAGAAGAAATGCTCACAACCAAACTCGATCTAAGTTATTCGCTTGTATGGTCTGTAGCGATCGCCAACGTAATTGGCGCGGGGATTTGCCTAATTGGCGCAAACCAGCTTGCTAAAATTTCTATAATTCGCGTTGGTGTTTTAGTGCCGATTGTCCTGTCGGTCGTCTTTGTTGGCGTTTATCAGGCTTCTCGAGCGTGGGGTGATTTTAGCACCATGTTCCTCTTCGGTCTTCTAGGCTGGATGATGAAGCGGTTTGGCTGGCCACGCCCACCTCTTGTATTAGGATTTGTTTTGGGCGGCTTAATCGAAACTTATATGTTCATTTCCGTTGAACGCTACGGTTGGGAATGGATTGCGCGATGGCCAGTTATGATCATTTTTGGTTTGACCCTTGTTGGTGTATTGCGCCCGGTCATCCAAGTAATTCTCGGTCGTGACGAGAAAGACAAGAATTTGCGTCGTCGATTTAGTAAACCTCGACTGAGCCCAACAGCGCTATTTTCAATTTTTATCATCACTGTATTTTCTAGTTTTTTCTATCTAGCCGGTGAATTTGAATTCGGTGCGCAGTTGGTTCCAAGGTTAGTGACTGGCTTTGGTATTCTATTTATTGGAGCGCAGCTTATCGGCGACGTATTCTTTGTAACTGAAACAAGGGATGGTAAAGCGATAAAAAAATCTCAGATATTTGACATCACACACAGCTTTGATGATCTAACTAGTGGAGAAATGCTCCGACGCGCCGTGATTTTCGCTGGATGGGGATTGAGCGTTGTGGGTATAGGCTATGTGATTGGCCTTCTTCCTGCAGTCTTGGTGTTTTTATGTTGCTATATGCGTTTTCATGGAAGGGAGAGTTGGCGTCTTTCGTTGATCATTGGATTGGGTGTCTGGTTACTTTATTTGTTTTTGTTCCAGTTGGTTTTAGCTGTCCATTGGCCCCATAGCTGGATTGGCTTGCAATTTCCAATTCTCCGTTCAAAATTTGAGATATTCTGATGGGAGAAAATCATGAGACAGCTTGAGGGTAGGGTGGCCGTTGTAACCGGCGGAGCGCTTGGTATTGGTGCTGAATATTGCAAACGGTTGGCGGAAGAGGGCGCTAAGGTCGTAATCGCCGATCTTGTGGACGCAAGTAGCGTCGTAGATATTATCAAGCAAGCAGATGGCGAGGCAGTATTTATAGAGACTGACGTTGCCGATGAAGCGGCAAATATGAATATGGCAGCTAAAGCCGTTGAGGCATTCGGACGGCTTGACATTTTAGTCGCTAATGCTGGGCTGTATACGCACTTACGACGCGTGCCGTCTTTAGACGAAACCGTTGATGAATGGGACGCGGTCTATAACGTAAATATCAAGGGTGTGTGGCTTGGTGCAAAAGCATGTATCCCGGAAATGAAGAGAAATGGTTATGGCAAGATCATCAACATTGCGTCTACGGCTGCCTTCCAGGGGACGCCCGGTATTACTCGCTATGCGGCATCTAAAGCAGCGGTAGTCGGCATTACCCGGTCAATGGCGCGCGAGTATGGTGATGCCGGTATCCGTATTAATGCCATCGCGCCAGGGCCGATTGAGACCGAAACTGGTAAGCAATATGAAACTGAAGAAAGTATTAAGCGTCGCCTCGTAAGCGGGCAAAAGCGGGCGCTCGGACGTAACGGTATGCCACAAGATGTCATGGGGCTTTGTGTCTTTCTGTCTTCGGAAAAAAGTGATTTTATGAGTGGCCAAACGGTCGTCGTTGATGGCGGCGGCACGATGTGGTGAAGAAGGGGTGATTTAATGGCGAGACTGGATGGAAGAGTAGCAATTGTAACCGGCGGCGCGCGCAGTATCGGTGCAGCCTTTGCCAAGGGGATGGCCGCAGAAGGCGCGAAGGTTGTAGTTGCTGACCTTGAGCCGGCGGATGAAGTCCTAAGTGTTATAAAGCAAGCTGGTGGCGAAGCGATGGGCGTTGAAACAGATGTGACCAGCGAAAGTAGCTGTAAGGAAGTGGTCTCTAAAGCTGTTGAAGCCTATGGCAGGCTCGATATCTTAGTGGCAAATGCCGGGCTTTGGGTACACCTCGAACGTCAGGCCCCCACAGAAATTGATGTAGATACTTGGGAAAGTGTCATGTCGGTCAACGTGAAGGGCGTGTGGTTGTCGGCCAAAGCAGCAATCCCAGAGATGCTAAAGAACGAATATGGTAAGATCATTACCGTAGCATCAACCAGAGCGATGAAAGGTGGTGCTGGGATGCTACACTATGACGCCAGTAAGGGCGCTGTCATTGGTCTGACACGTTCACTTGCTCGCGAATACGGACCCTCTGGTATTTGTGCGAATATTATTGCGCCGGGTGCGACAGACACAGAGATCAGTCAATCTTTGGCAACTCAAACACAAAAAGAACGTCGGGTGGCTAGTGCTAAAGCGCGGGCCATAAAGCGCGCTGAAGAACCCGATGATCTCGTTGGTGCATGTGTTCATTTGGCGTCGCCAGAAAGCGATTTTATGTCAGGCCAGACGCTAGTCGTCGATGGGGGCGCTATTGTTTGGTGACATCAAGCGACTAAGGCGTCACCGCTAACTTTGCTGCGGCGAAGGCGACGGTCATCGGTCCGTTCGAAATGTGTCCGAGCATGGGTAACTGCTAGATTATCCCATATGATAAAATCGTTAACCTTCCACTTGTGTTCATAGATGAACTTCTGTTGTTCGGAGTGCTGGAAGATTGGGTCAAGGATTGCGGCGCTTTCCTCGATAGTTAGCCCTTCGATCTGGCAAGTCATCAACCGATTAACGAAAAGCGCCTTACTCCCGGTTTCTGGATGACTAATAATACATGGCTGCCAGGCTTTTTCGATATTTTCAAGATTATTTAAATTAGGCTTCTCAATCGTAGCATAGTCATAGACGCTGAGCGCCTTTTTTCCTCGGATCGTACTTTTGAGTTTTTCAGGCATGGTTTCCCAGGCCCGATACATATTACACCACATCGTATTACCTCCAATTTTAGGGATAGAAATGGCGTATAGCATAGTAAATTTATCAGGCTTTTCGGTGTAACAAGTATCGTGATGAAACCACATCTCTCCATCGGGGATTACGCCGGTTGGCTCACCATTTTCATCGCGAATATTGCTGACATATGCGATGCCGGGAGTGTCATAGGAGCTGGCTGGAACTATTTAATCATGGGGTAGCTGGCT
>CAYZDH010000168.1:4947-5956 GCA_964477025.1 uncultured Rhodospirillaceae bacterium
AGCCTTTTACGTATCGGTCCAAGGGCTTTTGTGAAGGCGAGTTGCTCTTTAGCATTAAAAGTCTGGTTCGGAAAAATGACCACTTGATAAGCGTGAACAACTTCACGAATTTGAGCAGCAAGCTTTTTATTCGGGGTTTCGCGGAAATCGACTCCGGTTACGCGGGCACCGAGTGGTTGGTCTAATGGTATTACTTTCATAACTCCAACAATAACAAATTAGGCGCTTAAGGGGAGTTGAAATCAGTACATTCAACGGTCACACTAAAGCGAAACAAATATAGGTCAAGGTTTTGAAGATGGGCAGAGTAGAGGGACGTGTGGCCATTGTGACCGGTGCAGCTCAAGGATTAGGTGCTACCTATGCAAGAGCACTGGCCGCTGAAGGTGCTAAGGTAGTTATCGCTGATCGTGATAGTGGCGGTTCTGTAGTCGAGGAAATCCGAGCCGCTGGCGGTGAGGCTATCGACGTTCCAACTGATGTCCGCGAAGAGGAAGCCACATTAGAAATGGTGGCAAAGACTGTCGAAGGCTTTGGTAAGTTAGATATTTTAGTCAATAACGCAGCTATTTTCACCGCGGTTGAACGCAAGGGCTTTGATGAAATATCTGTGGATGAATGGGATTTGATGCATGCTGTTAATGTTCGAGGTACGTGGCTTTGTTGCCGGGCGGCCGTTGTAGAGATGCGCAAACAGCAATACGGCAAGATCATTAATATTTCCACGAGTAGAATCTTTCAGGGGGTTCCATTTTTCCTCCACTATGACTCCACAAAAGGTGCGGTCTTGGCGATCACGCGTTCACTCTGCAAAGAGGTCGGTGATGACGGAATTAGGGTTAACTGCATCGCACCAGGCTCCACGATGAGCGAGAACGTCCGCAAACGGACCAATTGGCAGGGTAGTGGGGCCGCCGTTCAGCTTGCTAACCGGATGATTAAACGGGAACAGCTGCCAGAAGATCTCGTCGGCGCGGTACTTTTCATGTCCTCCGCGGAAAGTGACTTT
>CAYZDH010000169.1:0-5921 GCA_964477025.1 uncultured Rhodospirillaceae bacterium
ATCCGGGTCGGGCGCTTGCGACCAAAGAAACTAATGCAGATCTTCAGCGTTGGTTAAAAATTGGGCATGATGCTTTAGTTCACAAAGGGTATTTGACTGTCGTCCACCGGGCAGATCGTTTGGCTGAATTGATCAAATTTTTACCTTCAAATTTCGGAGGAGTAAGTATTTTACCGCTTTGGCCCCATCAGGGGGAGGAGGCCAAGCGAGTTATTATTCAGCTACGAAAAGGGACCCGGAGCCCCGCTCGAATACTTCCTGGTTTATCAATCCACAATGCTGATGGCACCTATCATGACGCGGCGACTAGAGTATTAAATGGAGCAAGAATAGCAATTTGAGACACTTGGCATAGAGTGGTTGAGCGCTTATGATTTTTTCATGGATGTAAGTCAAATTAAAGAATTCGTGTCCAGGTGGACATCACGAATTCCGTTGAGCTATTTCAGTGATCCCAACCCCGTTGTCTCTGTCTTAAAGTTGTCTGGAGTAATTGGGCAGTTAGGGCCAGGCCGTTCTGGCCTGACACTAGATAATCTTGAAAAATCAATAGAGCGGGCATTTTCTACCAAAAGGGTAAAAACGGTTGCGTTGATTATCAATTCACCAGGGGGCGCGCCGGTGCAAGCTGCACAGATTGCCCGCCGAATACGCGAATTAGGTGATGAGAAAGATATCCCAGTTGTAGCATTTACTGAGGATGTAGCGGCATCAGGTGGCTACTGGCTTGCGTGTGCTGCGGATGAAATTTTTGCTGATGCCAATTCAATAATTGGCTCCATCGGGGTAATCTCGTCGGGGTTTGGATTTGTGGAGGCTATAGAACGTCTCGGTATTGAACGAAGAGTTCATGCTATAGGTAAACGTAAAGGGATGCTTGACCCATTTAAACTTGAGGAACCAGAAGACATAAAGCGGCTTAAAGCGATCCAGTTGGATATTCATGAAAGTTTTAAACAGATGGTCTTGGAGCGCCGGGGCACTAAAATTAAGGGGCCAGATTCAGATGAACTCTTCGAGGGTGATATTTGGACCGGAAAGCAGGCGCGGGAACTTGGTCTAGTCGATGGATTAGGTGATTTAAAGCCAACGATGCGCGCGGTGCATGGTGAACGCGTAAAATTTCGAGTGTTTTCAGGAAAAAGTAACCCTTTTAAGAGATTGCTTAGTGGCCATGAAGAGCGGACTCGTCAAAAGGCGCTATCAGTTTTTTCTGTGATTGAAGAATGGGCTTCCTGGAAACGGTTCGGGATGTAAGGAGGCACCATGTTGGGTTTTAGCATAGGAAAACTTTTCGTTTTAGCCCTTATTATTGGGGGAGTTTGGTATGGTTTTAAGTTTATTAGCCGGCGCAATCAGGGTGTCGGTAGAAAAAATGAAAGTGCTAAAGTAAGTTCGAGTAATGATGATGCTGAGAATATGGAAAAGTGTGATAACTGCGCGACCTTCGTCCCGGTTTCTGTAGTCCAAAATTGTGGTCGTGAGGGATGCCCTTATAATGCCGCTGGTGCGGATTAACTATATTTATGAATTTGTTTAAAATTGCGAGGTTTTCTTGACCCATTCGCTGTCCCGCGCGTATGTTGCGTGCTCTTTTAATTGGGATTGATAGCTTAGATGGGACAGCCGGGAAATCCGGAAACCGCGTTCCAAAATCTTATTCTGCGGCTCCATGAATTTTGGAGCAAGCAGGGCTGCTTAATTTTGCAGCCATACGATATGGAGGTCGGTGCGAGAACATATCACCCAGCAACTACGCTGCGTGCGTTGGGGCCAGAATCTTGGCGTGCGGCTTATGTGCAACCCTCGCGGCGACCTGCCGATGGACGATACGGCGATAATCCAAACCGGTTACAACACTACTACCAATATCAAGTTATCCTCAAGCCGTCTCCTGCGGATAGCCAAGAGCTTTATCTTCAAAGTCTAAAAGTCCTCGGAATTGACCCGCTGACCCACGATATCCGTTTCGTCGAAGATGACTGGGAAAGTCCAACGCTGGGCGCCGCCGGTCTCGGTTGGGAAGTTTGGTGTGATGGCATGGAGGTCACGCAATTTACATATTTCCAACAGGTTGGTGGCATTGAATGCAACCCCGTCGCCGTCGAGTTGACCTACGGCCTAGAGCGGCTCGCGATGTATATTCAGGGTGTGGAAAACGTTTATGACATAGATTTTAATGGGCAGGGGGTAACCTATGGAGAAGTCTTCCATCAAGCGGAATGTGAATTCTCTGCTTATAATTTTGAGCATGCGTCGACTGATATTTTGCGGACACAGTTCGAATACGCAGAACAGGAGTGTGCTAAGCTTCTCGAAAAGAAGCTTCCGCTTCCTGCCTACGACCAATGCATTAAATCGAGCCATCTTTTTAATCTATTGGATGCGCGCGGTGCCGTAAGTGTCACCGATCGTGCCAGCTTTATCGCTAGGGTACGGACATTGGCAAAGGGGTGTTGCGAAACCTGGATTCAAAGTCGTAGTTCTGCAAAAGGGAACGGTGCATAATAATGCAGCTCCTTTTAGAACTTTTTTGTGAAGAAATCCCCGCACGTATGCAAAAGCGTGCAGCGGAAGACCTTAAGACACACATTGTTGACGGTTTAAAGGAAATGAGCTTGTCCTTTAAAGAGGCACAAGTTTTTGTCACCCCGCGTCGTCTTGTGATCCTGGTCGACGGAATTCCCCAAGCACAGCCAGATGTAATGGAAGAACGTCGTGGTCCACGAACTGATGCTCCCGAAAAGGCCGTCCAAGGTTTTTTGCGTGGTAATAATTTGACGCTGGATCAGTGCGAAAAACGGAATACTGAAAAAGGTGAGTTTTGGTTTGCCGTAATAGATCGCAAAGGTCGGAAGACCGACCAGGTTCTAAAAATTTTATTACCGGATGCCATTCATAAACTCCACTGGCAAAAATCTATGCGGTGGGGAAGGGGAAGTTTCCGATGGGTTCGACCCTTGGAGCGTGTGATGTGTGTGCTTGATGGCGAGTTGCTTCCGTTTGAACTCGGAGATGGAATTCAATCCTGTAGCGCAACCACTGGCCACCGGTTCCTTGGTGCTGAGCCTTTTGAGGTTGAATTCTTCAATGATTATGAAAAGACACTTCGGGATAAGAAAGTAGTTCTGAATGGAGCGGTAAGGACCCAGCTTATCGAAGAAGAAGCAGCAGCTTTGGCGGAAGCTGATGGGTTTTTTCTTAAACGCGATGCTGGATTACTAGAAGAAGTCGCCGGACTTGTTGAATGGCCGGTGCCCCTCATTGGCAAAATTGATCCAGAATTCATGGAGCTTCCTGATGAAGTTTTAGCGACGTCGATGCGGAGCCACCAGAAATATTTTTCCGTAGTGGACGCAGATGGAAAATTAGCGCCGCGTTTTGTAGTGGTTTCAAACATGCAGGCGCCGGACGGAGGAAAGGTAATCGTTGCCGGAAACGAGCGCGTTTTGCGGGCGAGGTTAGCTGACGCAAAGTTTTTCTGGGATCAGGATCGAACGGAAAAATTAGAAAATCGAGTCCCCACACTTTCTCAAATGGTTTTTCATGAAAAGCTCGGCAATCTTGAGCAAAAGGTTCGACGAATTGAAGGCCTGTCCTCCAGCGTTGCCGAAGTTGTTAATGCAGACAAAGAACAAACAGAACGTGCGGCACATCTTTGTAAAGCTGATTTAATGACGGGCATGGTTGGTGAGTTTGCAGGCCTACAGGGGGTCATGGGACATTACTATGCGCTAGAGGAGGGAGAGAAAAAGGATGTTGCGCGTGCGATTGCGGAGCATTATGCGCCCGCAGGTCCCGATGACTTGTGTCCAACTTCCGCCATTAGTATTGCCGTTTCGTTAGCTGACAAGCTCGATACGTTGGTTGGGTTTTTCGGAATTAATGAAAGGCCGACAGGGTCGCGCGACCCCTATGGCCTAAGACGTGCGGCGCTTGGAATCATCAGATTAATTTTAGAAAATAAAGTGAACATTCAGCTCTCATGGTTGGTTGATAAGGCGCTGCAGCAGTATCAAACCAGAGATGTCTTTAGCTTTGATAATCCTAAGGAGGGTCTTATAGAGTTCTTTGTTGACCGCTTGAAAGTTTATCTTCGCACACAAGGTGCACGGCACGATTTAGTTGAAGCAGTGGCTGGCTCAGGCGATGACAATGTCTTGAGGCTTGTCCAGAAATCGAATTCTTTGGCTGATTTTCTTTCAACAGAGAATGGGCGCAATCTTTTGAGTGCCTATAAGCGGGCTTGCAATATCGTCCAGATAGAAGAGAAAAGAGACGACAAAAAATATGGACTTAAACCCGTTGACGAGAAAAAGTTCGAGCAAAGGGAAGAAACTCACCTTTGGGAGGCCTTAACGCAGCTAAAAGAGTCAAACCCAGGTGCTTCTGATATGTCTAGGTTTGATGAAATGCTCGGTGACTTGGCTAATTTGCGGGCGCCTGTGGACACCTTCTTTGAACGAGTCACCGTGAATACGGATCAGGCAGATATACGTGAAAATCGATTAAGACTTCTTTCCGAAATTGAAACTTGTCTCAACAAGGTTGCAAATTTTTCTTGTATTGACGGTTAAGAAAAGCCGAAATTTTATAGCGATTTCTAGTATATTCCTCTGCGGGGCCAGTGCTTTGACTAAAGTTTTTTGGCCCAATTGGCGATAAGTTCTCCCACCTCAGCCTTTTTTTTAGGTTGGTTGATAAGAAAATGAGTTGCCCCAATTATGCGGTGAAATTCTTGTCTTTCGCCTGCAGCTGCAGACCACAAAGCTATATCGCTAGGTAGTGCGTTTGTGTCGGCAGTAAATTCAAGGTTGAGAACTGGTACGCTTGTCCGAGCAAGGGTTTTAGGTCCGTGAGCGCGTGATTCGAGTGCCCATTGGCTCATCCAAGAAGTTAGGGTCGTGAATCGTGCAATATCCCGTGTGCCATAATTTAACCGCTGGGGATCTCCCCAAACCATACCCAAACTTCGGTCATTAGGATCAAGGGAAAGGTCAAAAAACCTTGGGTCAGCGCAGGTCCGATGAACTATAAAGGCCTCATCGCGCGGCCCTTCGCGATTTTTTCGCAGCATAATAAGGCGTTTCTTGGTTCGGTTCGTGATTAGAACAGACCGCCTTTTCTGAGCCTTACGAAACTTGGAGAGGAATTGGGAGTCGAACGGTGGACCATTTTTTGGGTTGAAAATATCAAGTGCCGGATCGTTGGAGAGTGGATCACTCTCATCGGTAACCGAAGGGTCAATCCACTTGAGTAGAAGTAACGAACGGCCAGGGTGTGCGCCGAATAGTGCGATTCCATCTGCTGCCGGCAAGGTCTCGGAGGAGAGCCGAATAGGGTCACCCGCAGGTGTATCCGTAATTGTCCGGTTTTCTGCCTCCGCTTGGTATAGCGAGACGGTTGATGCACCCCCTGAATTACCTAAGAGAATTATTTTTTCAAACCCTTCCTCTCGTAAATATCTAACGCCAGCCCCCACATCGTCGAGAATATGTTCAAAAATTAAATGAGCGTCATCGTTTAAATACCTTGTGTTGAGAGCTAGCAGTGTTATGCCCAACTTTGGCAGCTCCTTCATAAGGTAATGATCAAAAAAATTGCTAGATGGGTGGACGATTAATGCTGCACATTTAGTGTTTCCCCCACGCCGCAGTGCCCCGTATATCCTAGGCCCACGTTTGGCAATAACGTCAAGCGCGATGAGTTCGGAGTTGGATGTCAAATCCTAAAACCTTTTATAGAAGTTAGGGTTTTGAGTTTTTAACGAAAGAATTTTTAAGTGGGAGAGTTTCATACGTCTAATTTAAGGGCCATCAAAGGGGTGGTCAAACATTCGGGCCTATCCTCCCCTCCTATTTTACAACCAGCATTTTTAGATTCCTAAGAACGGGCATGTCTTCGAGGTCCTTCTCATCAAG
>CAYZDH010000170.1:0-5713 GCA_964477025.1 uncultured Rhodospirillaceae bacterium
ATAACCGCGCTGTGGTGCATTACGCACTCGATGACTACGCGGGCCACCGCCGACTAATGCATCGGGTGACGGTTGCTGGACCCTGGTTGGAGCGACCTGAAGAGGACGGTTAAGCGTCTTTAGAATTTACTGGATAATGAGTTCGTGGCGTCGTGAAGGAGAAAAGTAATGTCGATGACTATATCCCCCTATCCAAAGGCCCTTGGGGCTGAGATAACTGATGTCAGGCTCTCCTCATCCTGCGATGAGGACGTCATCGCCGCGATTAAGTCGGCCCTACATGCACATTTAGTATTGGTAATTCGTGATCAGAATTTGGAACCGGGTGAGCAGGGCGCGTTTAGCGAACGTTGTGGGGAATTGGTTGTGCGCGTATCTGGCGAGTTTCTGCACCCTGACTACCCGCCGGTCCTCATACTCTCCAACCGTGTAGTTGGTGGTAAGGCAGAGGGGGCGACCGACGCCTATGCCGGATCCCACTGGCACTCCGATCTAACCTACGCAGAAAAACCAAGCTTTGGCTCGATGCTTCATGCGATTGAGGTTGCGGAGGAGGGTGGCGATACAGCTTGGGCGAATATGTATGCCGCTTATGATGCATTGCCGGAGGATATCAAGAATCGAATTGATGGTCTTAAGGCAATTCATATAAGGGATCGCCGTCGCAACCCACGCGCTGGAATCTCAGAAAAATTCGACCGCGACGTGAATGAATATTATGACATCAAGGTGCCCGATTCAGTTCACCCGATGGTTCGAACACACCCAGTTACTGGTCTAAAGTCTCTTTATGTATCACCGCGGTTCACCGTTGCTGTAGAAGGTGTTGAAGATGCCGAGGGACAACCTCTGCTGGATGTGTTGTTTGAGCATCAAAAAAAGCCCGAATTTATATTTCAGCATAAGTGGCGACGCGGTGACTTAGTATTCTGGGATAACAGTGCAACTATTCATCTTGCTGTTGGTGGAATAAAGCCACCAGGGGTTCGCAGGCTGCATCGAACATCAATAGCAGGCGAGGTTCCCTATAGATGAAAGTGAGCGTGTGCGGTAGACCATAAAAAAAAAATGACTAAAATCTTCTCAAATATATAAATTTGAACAACCTGTGGAGACCTCTGGCGTGACTGTCAATTTTAATAATGTACATGAAATGTTGCTAATGGCCCGGCGCAACCTTAGTCAGGACAACTGGGATTATATCAATGGCGCCGCCGAAACTGAAACCAGTTTGCGGCGAAATCGAATGGCAATTGATAGTCTCGCTTTCCGGCCACGAGTTTGCCGCGATGTTCGCAAGATTGATACCAGCATGACATTTCTTGGCGAAAAAATACGTATCCCCGTTTTACTGGCTCCGATGGGTAGCATCCACCGGTGGACACCTAAAGGCGCCTGTGACGTCGATACTGCGGCGGAGGAGTTTGGTACAATTAATTTTATCAGCACCGTTACCGAACCAAGTCTCGAAGAAATAGCCGCTAATAGTCCCCACCCTAAGTCTTTTCAAATCTATGTTCGAGGCGATGACGATTGGATTAAAGCCCTGGCGAGGCGAGCCGTCGACGCCGGCTACAAATCGATTACCCTTACGGTGGATTCTTCATTTTACGGTAATCGCGAGCGTCTGAGCCCGACACAGCTGGCGTTGCGCAACGTGCCGGAGCGGGACTTTCAGAAAGGCATCACTTGGGACACTGTAAGGATGGTTCAAGATACAATTGGCGATATTCCCTTCATTGTGAAAGGTATTATGACAGCTGAAGACGCCGCAGTTGCTGTCGAAAATCAGGTCGACTGTATCTATATTTCGAACCATGGTGGACGCCAACTTGATCAAGTTTATGGTAATATTGATACGCTGCCGGAAATCGTAAAAGCGGCTGGCGGCAAGACCCAAGTAATTATCGATGGCGGATTTACGAGAGCTGGCGACATGCTGAAGGCGATTGCGCTAGGAGCTGATGCGGTGGCAATTGGCCGACTTCAGGCATGGGCTCTGGGTGCAGATAATGCCCCTGGCTTAGTAAAATGTTTGGAGTTACTGGAGATCGAAATTGAACGGACTATGGGCCTTCTCGGTGTGACGAGCTTGGACCAGCTAGACTCTTCCTATATCGGACCGGCGATGCCTGTGCGACTGCCGCACGAGCACAGCGCATTCCCGCATCTTCCTGATGGCAGAATTCTCTAGATTAACGTAATATCATTTAAATATTCGTAGCTAAGGGAGCAAGAGATGGAACTACCGAGTAGCGACAAGTTCTATTCAATGAGCGTCGAATCTATGGATACCAGCAAGCTGCTTAAAAATGCAGCGCGCCAGCGTGATGCCAGAAAGTTTAACACGTTTCCGATTATCGATTGTGACTCGCATCATTATGAAAGTGAATCTGCAGCAGAAATCATTGAATACCTTGACGACCCAGTGATCAAGCAACTCGCCGAGAGCGAAAAATCACGGGGTAAACCCGCTGGGATTTTCGGCGGCGGCCGGATTGGTTATCAGGATCGCGGTGGGCGTATTACGCGCTATCCGCTGCGTCGAACAGAACAAACACCAGGGGATGGCCAACATCGTAACACTCATATTACACATCGTTGGATGGACGCCATGGGTGTTGATTATACCTGCTTATTTCCAGGCCCTATGTTGGGGCTTGGGCTGCACCCTGAAGCGGAGATCGAATACCGTTTGGCTAAGGCCTACAACCGATGGCTCGTCGAAACGGTATTACCTAATTCTCCGCGGATAAAAGCACTAATTTGCCTGCCTTTTAATCACCACCGGGGCTCCTATGAAATCATCCAGGAATTTGGAGACCATAAAGATGTCGCTGGGTTCTGTGTTGCATCTGTGCGTGACACGGCGGTGCATTCGGATGATTTGATGAAATGCTACTCGCTGATGGAGGAAATGGGTAAGCCTCTATCCTTCCATTCAGGCACCAATTGGAGTGGCTCTCATCTGCGCCATTCCAGCCGCTTTATCGCTGTTCATTCCTTGTCTTTTCCTTGGTATGTGATGGTGCATGTCGCTAATTGGGTGACCAATGGGTTGAACGAACGGTTCCCGAATTTAAAGGTAATTTGGGCCGAAGGGGGGCTCGCCTGGATACCTTTCCTGATGCAGCGCCTCGATCATGAATACATGATGCGGACATCTGAGGCGGCGGGCCTTAAGAAACTGCCATCTGAATATATGAAAGACATGTATTACAGTTCGCAGCCCTGTGAAGCGATGCATCCGGAACAACTTGAGCATACTTTTGAATTGATCGATGCCGAGAATACACTGCTCTATGCTTCAGATTATCCCCACTGGGATATGGATGTGCCGAGTGTTATTTATGATCTCCCGTTCCTAGATGAAAAGCAGAAACGAAAGATCCTTGCGGACAACTCAGCGGATGTTTTTGATATTGATTACAGTGATCGGTACCCTGACTACAAACGGCTATAAGTCTGCTGGAAAAGTTAAAAAGGGCGCCAGGAGGCGCCCTTTTTGTTAGACCGTGCGTCTCTGACTTATTTAAAACCGGCTAACGCCCGGATCTTTTTAACTAATTTTGGGTCGGCGGAAAGGGCTTGATTAACGGCGTTTTGAACAAATTTGCCGCTCGCCCCATCGACCATACTGTGTTTTTTGTAGGCATCCTTAATAAACGCCTTGTCCTTGAGCATTTTACTGAAGGCTGCACGTAGCGCTGTGACGCGCGCTTTTGGCACACCTGGAGGTACCGATAGTCCCCAGCCAACCGGAGATCCCAGTTCCAGTAATGTCGCCATTTTACGTTCTTCCTCGTTTCGGGCGAAATCGAGCAACAACGGAGTGTTAGGGAGATCTGGCGCTTTCTTCAAACCAGTCTGCAATATAATGTCGACTTTTTTGTCCCTAAGCCACTGAGGCTTTTTTGCCTTGAGGCTGAACCACGCACCTATCCGGGCATGGACTTCTCCACTTTCCATTGCCTTATACATGTTGGCAGCACCGCGATAACCTTTAACCAGCTTGAGTTTCATGCCGGCCCATTTACGAAGCGCCGCTCCTTCTAAATATGAATGCGAAGACACGCCGGAATTAGCGAGAATGACTTCCTTTTTTAGAGCGTCCTGCCATTTCCGGATGCCCCGTTTGTGCCAAACCATAAACACGGCCGAATAGGGCATCATGCGACCCAAATAGTTAAACTTGGCAGCGTTATATTTGAGTTTTTTCGGCCGCAACACTTGAGCAACAGCGGTATCCTTTGAAAGCTCAGCCATATAACTACCGTCTTTGGGGGCGGCGGTGTACATATAGTTGGCTGCCTTACTGCCGCCAGCACCGGAGCGGTGTGTGACAATGATATTTGGTTTGCCGGGAATATGCTTCCCAATATGACGTGACATGATACGGGCGTTAAGGCCATACATGCCACCCGCACCAAATGCTACGACTAAAGTTACAGTTTTTCCTTTGTAAAAATCTGCGATCGCGTCGGCCTGAGCCGTTGACGTGACTAAGGGCATTACTGCTAAAAGCCCTGCGCACGCGATTACTTTGCTTTGGATCTTAATCATTTATTCCTCCCATTTTATTTGTCTACTTTTGTAGGTAACCTTATTATTATGGGTGAATTCTATGTTGATATTACCCTGTTGGGCAATAGAACGATTTGGTGTCTTTTAAAGGCAATAATTTTTAGAACATAAATATCAAATTATTGATTTTTTTGGAGGTGTTACGAAATTTCACCCTTGTGGGTCATACATCGTTAAACCCTCTATCTCCTCGGGATTTTCTGCCCGTCCGCGCAATTCCAGTGTATTTCTGTCGGGGTCTCTTATAAATACTGAAACGTGTCCGTCTTGTCCGAACTTTACCGGTCCTTGAGTGATCTTGATACCAGCCCTTTTTAAACTTTTTATGGTTTCTGTAATAGATAAAACCCTTAGCGCGAGGTGGGTATGGCCTGGGTACTTAATATCGGAGTCCATCAGGATATTGTGATCACCTTCAGGGCTATTGGCATTGATAATCAGGTTTAATTCAACGTCTGCCGAGTTACGGATTATAACTACCTCATCGAATGTCGCGGTATGGATAACTTCAAAGCCGAGGTTTTTATAAAATTTAATCGCGCGATTGCGATCGCGCACGCGTATTCCGACATGATCTATTTTTTTTATTTTCATAATATCCAATATCGCTGTCGCAAACACCGAAAAGGCGGTGGTGTCATTCTCCGGATGCTGCTTTTGGCGCTACTGAGGGCTGGCGGTTGGCTTCGTAAGTATTTAGATTACTGGGTCGTCCGCCTGTATCCCGTAAAATTTTACCGTCATCGGTTTTCGCTTGAACCTTATCCCACTCACTTTTGAAGGTTTGATTGTGGCCTTGGAAGTGGGGCATAACATAGCGTGCGAACATTTCCATTGAGCGTTCCCACTTATGCCGATTAGTCCATTCCGGACTATGCAGCAGTAAACCCCCGAACCCGCCGGTCTCCTTCATTTTTGCGTCGAGCCAAGCGATGGCATCATCGGGCGTGCCAATCACCCAGTCTCGCCGGTCGGCGCAACTCTCCGGAGTGAATTCAGAGAATGGCTGGCCTTCATATTCGGCGTAATGTCCCCGCAAACCGATAGCTGAGAAGTATTCTGCTTCCCGCAGAATTCCTTCCCGCACTTCATCCCAGGCCTTTTCGACAGAATCTGAAAGGTACATGTA
>CAYZDH010000171.1:0-477 GCA_964477025.1 uncultured Rhodospirillaceae bacterium
AACCAGTTCCTTGCCCAACACACCAAGCCGTGCTCGCATCAGCCTCGGCTATAGCCTCGATAGTTTTCATCAATGTTAAAGGATCTGCTTCACCCCCACCTATGGAACGCGGTAGCGCCATACGAAACAATTCCGCATCGTGCAGCGCTTCCATGACCGCTGGTGTGACTTTACCCTGCTCTTCAGTTTCGTTTGCAGAGTTTATAATCAAGTCCTGCAGGCCTCGAGCCCGAGCCACCCAGTCAATTTTATTCGTGTCGGATATAGTGTCCATAAAACTTACCCGTTCCTATCCCTCAAAAAGCGAAAGTCGTTAACATAAACTTAATGGGCCGAAGACTCTTTTTCCACCCCAACTAAACATCCTCAATTATTTTTCTAAATCAATATCAAGTGCCTGAAATATGCGGGTATGCATATTGTAAGTGCCGATGAGTACTGTTAGCCACACCATGTCCTCGTCGTTAAAATGCGCCG
>CAYZDH010000171.1:487-5671 GCA_964477025.1 uncultured Rhodospirillaceae bacterium
ATCGCGCGATCGCGCTTATCAAACTGATCGGAGCTTTCCCAGTCTTTCAGCGCATCACATTCGGCCAAGGAGAGCCCCTCGGCCTCGGCAAGTTCGGGAACGTGCTGTTTGATGACATATTGCACGCGATTGAAGTAGGCGATGCGGATTATCACAAGCTCTCGGAATAGACCCTCAATACCAAGTTCCCAGCGCACCATATTGAGAAAATCACCCCAGCCAGAAGCAGCAGGCGGATTATTCAGCAAAATCTTGTATATATTGAGGAGTCAGCCGCGACGGCCTGCTTTTAACCTATCAACGAACTCAGCAAGTTCCAGTTGACCTTCCGCCTCAACGAGAGAAACGCGCGCCATATGACCTCCATAAAATTATTACGGGCCAGTCCGGCGCACGTAATCCCTAATTACTTCTGAGCAGCTTCTGCTTTCCGTCTCTCGAAAAGCTGCACAAGCTTGATGACATCGGCGGCATCCATGCGGGCGAGAGGCCCAGCGCTATAGCTTGATGAAACAACCCTTCCATCATCACCAAGTAGAAATTCTGACGGCTGAATAATACCGCGACGATCTTCCCACCACGCATCAAGGAGCATTGCCTGATCGTGCGTTACGCCTTGACCGACAGGGAAAGAAACCTCGTCAGCCACCATTTTTGCTTCATCACCAGTATCAATGCTGGCCGCAATTACCTTTATGCCTTCAGCATCAAGAGTAGATTTTTCATTTTCAAAGCCGACCAACTGCCGACGGCAGTAAGGTCACCAATGTCCTCGGTAGAACAGGATAAGCTGATACTTAGCATCCGCCAAATCCGGGAGTGTTGCCGTGCCGCCACCGACCAAATTCAAGGTCATTGGGGGAAAGGCATCACCAATATCTAATTTAGTTGCCATTAAATTACTCCAGTTAAAAACAAGGTCATTGTCACAGGACAAATCACAATTGCAAGAGCGACAATTGCCGAATGGGACAAATAGTCCTAGTCTCTTGCTTGAAAGAATTAAAGGGAGGAAAACCCAATGGACCCCCGTTTCGAACAGTTCAAGGATTTGGACTGGAAATCAATGAGCTTTCCGGAAAAGCGCGATGTTTGGTTGCAAATTTCTGATATGAGCGCCGAAAATTTCGACGCCATGATGGCTAACCAAAAAGCGCGCCAAAGCCAGGTGCCAAAGGTTGGCGATAATGCGCCAGACTTTGAGCTCGAGCGGCTTGACCGAACCAAAAAGCGTACCGGTGATTACGTAAAGCTATCAGACCTAAGAGGAAAATCGGTAGCTCTCTGTTTTGGCTCTTATACCTGACCTCCCTTTCGTGATCAGTCCGTGAGACTGAATGAAATATAAGAAGCAAAAAAAGATAAAATTGAAATATTTCTGATCTATGTACGTGAAGCACACCCCTCTGAAGGCTGGCAGACGCTGCAAAATCTCGAAACTGAGATTTTCTATAAAGCGCCTACAACGGCCGATGAACGCGCTGAAGTTGGCAACGCTTGCCAGATTGGACTTGACCTTAAATATCCCATGCTCATCGATAATATCGATGATGAGGTGGAAAATACCTATGTCGCGGCGCCCATCCGCCTTTATGTCATCGACCCCAACGGCAAGATTACATACGCCGGCAAAGAAGGGCCGCATTTATTTGACCCAGATGGCTGGGAGGAAGCAATTAAAGCGCAAACTGCCTGACATAAAAATTTTGTGGCTGCGTGGGGCCTGACATGACGGGTCCCACCGACAGCCAATTTTCTAAGCTCCCTTCCGTAGACAAGTTGCTGCGAACGGCAGAGGCCGCGACTTTAATTGACACATTTGGTCGCCAGTCGGTAACTAGGGCTTTGCGTGAGGATCTCGCCAAACTAAGGAGGGGTATAGCTAAAAAAGACACTGGCAGGGTCGAGAGAATTTTATTAGAGGATATTTTTTCACGCGCAGCCGCCCAGCTTGAAGAAAATCTTTCGCCATCACTTAAGCCAGTATTCAACCTTACTGGCACGGTACTCCATACCAATCTTGGGCGCGCGCCATTACCCGAGGAAGCAATAGAAGCCATAGCCGCTGTCTCGCGCGGTGCTAGCAACCTCGAATATAATCTTCAGACTGGCAAGCGCGGGGATCGCGATACCCATCTTGAGGGCGCTCTCTCCCAACTCATCGGCGCTGAAGCGGTAACGATCGTCAATAACAATGCAGCTGCGGTTTTATTAATCTTGAACGGTCTCGCCCTGCGTAAGGAGGTGATCGTCTCCCGCGGTGAGTTAATCGAAATCGGTGGAGCATTCCGAATACCCGATATTATGTCTCGTGCCGGCGCGAAGTTACGAGAGGTGGGCACTACAAACCGCACACACCTCAGAGACTTTGAAGAAGCCATTAGTAAGCGCACAGCCATGTTCATGCAAATCCACACCAGCAATTATGAAATTCAAGGTTTTACGAAGGCTGTAGCCGCGTCAGATCTGGCGATGCTTGCACACAAATACGACCTGCCATTTGTAGTGGATCTGGGCAGTGGAACGATGACTGAGCTTCAGCGTTACGGATTGCCGCACGAACCTACTGCTCAGGAAGCTCTCGCAAGCGGTGCGGATCTCGTGAGTTTCAGCGGTGACAAGCTGCTTGGTGGCCCTCAGGCCGGTATAATCGCTGGCAGGGCTGACCTGATTTCTAAAATCAAAAAGAACCCGATGAAACGTGCAATGCGTTGCGACAAGATGACGATAGCAGCGCTGGAAACCATTATCCGACTCTATGACGATCCTCATAGGCTGACTGATAGGATTCCAACGCTCAGGCTATTGACCCGCAAGCAAGATCAGATCCAAGGAACCGCTCAGCGAGTGTTCTCGGCAATCAACAGGGCCCTTGGCGACCAATATTCAGTGACACTAGAGGAATGCCAGAGCCAAATTGGAAGAGGCTCATTACCCGCCGAACGCCTAGATAGTATTGCGTTGGTTATACGGCCTACCGCTAAAAAAGGTATTGGTACCGGTTTAAAACGTCTGGCCGACGCCTTTCGAAATTTACCCATGCCAGTCATTGGTAGAATTCAAGAAAATGGGCTCTGGATGGATCTACGTTGTCTGGAGGCAAGTAATGAAAACACCTTTTTGAACCAGCTGGAAAAATTAAAAGTCCAATGATTATTGCGACCTCTGGTCATATAGATCACGGTAAAACCGTTCTCGTCAAAGCGTTGACTGGGGTCGACACCGACCGGCTGCCAGAAGAAAAAGCCCGAGGTATTTCAATAGATCTCGGCTATGCCTATCACAAACTCGAACAGGATAATGTTTTAGGATTCGTCGATGTACCAGGCCATGAAAGATTCGTCCGCAACATGCTGGCGGGTGTAACCGGTATAGATTGTGTGCTCCTAGTAATCGCTGCCGATGATGGACCGATGCCCCAGACAGAGGAGCATTTAGCAATTCTTGATCTGCTGGGTCTTTCAGCCGGCATCGTTGCAATCACCAAAATTGATCGCGCTGATAAAAAACGTATCGAAGAAGTCACGGAACTCACAGAAATGCTTCTCGACGGCACCTCGCTAGAGGGTGCCCCAATCTATCCCGTCTCAGCCATTAATGGTGATGGTATTGATGACCTTAGAACACATTTGGAAACGGTCGCTCGGGAATTTAAATCCACAAAAATTGATGGAAACTTTCGGCTTGCAATAGACCGCCGCTTCACAGTTCCAGGTGCTGGGCTGGTCGTTACCGGTAGTGTCTTTTCTGGGAAGGTTGTGGTTGGTGATCAATTAAATATATCCCCAACAGGACATCAGGTACGGGTGCGAGGCATTCATGCTCAGAACCGTGACGCCGAAACTGGCCAGGTCGGTCAGCGCTGCGCCCTGAACATTACTGGACCTAATATCAATAAGGATGAGATCCATCGCGGCGATTGGGTTTTAAATGAGGGTATTAACGCTCCAACGAGGCGATTTGACGCCCGTATCCGGTTGCTTAAATCAGAAACTCGTGCGCTAAAACATTGGACACCGGCTCACTTACACATTGGCGCCTCCGATATCGGTACCCGCGTCGCGATGCTAGACAGAAAAAATATTGCCCCGGGCGAATCCGCTATTGTGCAGCTGGTTCTAGACGAATCTGCCAACGTGTTACACGGTGACCGCCTCATTCTGCGCGATCAGTCTGCACGTCGGACGATAGCAGGCGGGAGCGTCATTGACCCTTTCGCACCGACACGGGGCCGGTCCAAGCCTGGGCGTCTCGCAGCTGTTGCTGCGATGGAGAATAGCGATCCAATTAACGCTCTGAGGTCTCTGATAGATGTACAACCGAATGGCGTTAATCTTGCGCATTTTATAACTAGCCGTAATTTAACTACATTTCAGGCGGAGGCATTATGGCCTGATCTCGACATGGTCATTACTGGCCGGGATGACGAACAAATAGGAATTTCCAGGTCGCATTGGGATGCCCTTGCAACAAGCATTTTAAAAGCTCTGGAGAAATGGCACCGTACCCAGCCCGATCAACTGGGACCTTCAGCAAACCCGATAAGATTATCACTTGATCCAAGACCGTCCGTGGCGTTCTTCAACGCTGTAGTCGGTCAACTCGCCACCGCAAAAGACCTGATCCTTACCAATCGGCGCCTGCGCCTACCAGCCCATCAGATGAGCATGAACGCCCAGGACAAAAAGCTTTGGTCAGAGGTGCGCCAAACTATGGAAAATGCCGGATTAAAGCCGATCTCAATGCACGAAGTAGCTGAAGAATTAGACATCAAGTCGAACGCCCTTAACGCATTTATGCGCCGATTAGCGGGAACGGGTTTTGTGACTCAGATCTCTCAGAGTCGGTTTTTATTGCCAGATGCCATTCAGGATTTGGCCGCCATAGCTGAAATGTTGGCTGTTGAGAATGAATTAACGGCGGCGGGGTTTCGTAATAAATCTGGGATCGGCCGCAATATGACCATAGAAATATTAGAATTTTTTGATAAAGCCGGATTTACGAAACGCGACGGCAATACCCGGCACATCGTTAAACCAGCTGCCGGGCTATTCTGATGGCAAGCCCGAATTAGGATTTACCGTGGGTATAAAAGACCCTAAAAATGGAGAAATGGGGAAGGGATTCGTGAGCCGGTGCTGCGCTCGGGCTTCAAACCCGGTGAGGGGCGTTAAACGTGCCTGG
>CAYZDH010000172.1:0-5659 GCA_964477025.1 uncultured Rhodospirillaceae bacterium
CATGGGCGGCAACGGCTTGCATTCCAATAGACATCATCAACGGCATGTTAAAGCCCTGAGCCAGACCTCGAAAACATATTACCCCGAACAGAATAAAATACACTTTTCCCACACCTGGAAGGTTTACATAGTCGGCTCCGAGTAAAGGTGTTATTGCGATAGTAATTACAGATATAGCGATTGTGATGACTAACAACCAATGGGCTGCAATCCAACGTGTGGCGGCACCGACAGAAAGTGATGTGCTCGCAGAGAGAATGTGACTACAGCCAACCATAAAGCCAATATCAGCCGCCGTAATACCAAGCTGGTTAAGCCATACAGGATAGAAGGAAAGTTGCATTCCCGAGCCGGTTTGCCTCATGAAAGTAACGGCGACGACCAGCGCTACAGAAGCGATAGTAATCATTCGAAAAGTGGCGACATAATCGGCCCAACGTGGCATCAATTCGCCTAATCGAAACGAGGCCTTTGCCTCTGAGTTTATTTTTGGCTGTGCCGGCACCAACCACCCAGCTAACCAGCCTAGAGCGATCCAAACGGATATACTGAAAAAACCGATCGTTGGACCAAATTGATGCCAGGCAATGCCGCAAATCCAGGGACCAAGAAACCCCCCGAGACGCAGTGCGAAGCTTAATCGGCCGGTATAGGTTGAGTGACCCTTTAAAGCCGTGCCAACTAATGCTTGGCTTCCGACCCATCCCAAAGATTCCGCTAAACCACTCAACATTTGGAGAGCAATAATAGCCGAAACAAAAGGAAAGAAGGGAAAAGCCGCTATGCTGACAACGCCAATAGCACCGAATAGTAGCATTATCCGGCGGGCTCCAAATCTGTCCATTAAGGCCCCACCATGTATAGACAGTAAAACTGGCAATACCTGGCGTGAGGCAACGATAATCCCTATTAAAAATGCCTGATCCGGTCCGGCGACAATCAAAGCCCAAAGCGGTATCAGTATGCCAGTTAGAAAATATACATTTCCGTTAAAAAATCCGCTGGCATATATCGGTAGCTGTAATCGCCAAGGGAAGGTTTCTTTCGTAGGATCTTGCATCGGTTGAGTATTACGCTAAAAAAGTTTGTTGTTATAGTAGGATCCTGACTTGTTAGGATTATGCGGGCAGGGGGCACGTATAATAATATCATCAAGAAATAAAATTCATTGCCTCCCTATTATTGTGTGGTTTTCTCCCTAAACTCGAAGAGATACTCAGTTCTGCCATTGAAGAGGTTCTTTTGATAAACGGCCTACCTGACTCCATCAGGGGCGCTTTGTGGATGATGGGCTCTATGGCTTCGTGGGCTTGTATGGCCGCAATCGCACGATATTTTACTGGCGAGATACATACGTTTGAAATTGTCTTCTTTCGTAGTCTGTTTGGAGGGATGTTCCTGCTGCCCTGGTTGTTTAAGGTGGGACTTGGAGGATTGAAGACCAGGCGTATTGGTATGCACCTAATGCGCGGTTTTACGGGTCTAGCGGTGATATATTTACTATTTAGTGCCGTAGCCCATGCGCCTTTAGGCGAAGTCGCCGCGATAATGTCAATCCGACCGATGGTTGCATCACTGGCCGCCATTCTCATCTTGCATGAAGCGGCTCATGGCCGACGGTGGGCGGCAACGACTATTGGATTTATAGGGGCGTTATTGATCATACGCCCCGGGATAGAAGACGTGTCATTGGGTGCGATTTATGCCTTTTCGGCTGTAGTTTTAATGGCGGCGCTTACTATTATTATGAAATCGTTAGCCAGGACTGAAAAGCCAGACACTATTGTCGTTTGGCAGATGATGGTGTTTACACCATGCGCACTAATTCCCGCGATATTGGTTTGGCAAACCCCCGACCCATTGCAGTTTTTATTACTCGCATCGACCGGGTTATTTGGGACAATGACACAACGATGTTTAACGCGTGCCTACGCAGCAGCGGATGCGACTGTTATCATGCCCTTCGATTTCACCCGATTGATTTTCTCCGCTATTCTTGGCTTTATCCTGTTTCAAGAGTTTCCTGATATTTGGGTGTGGGTTGGCGGACTAATAATCCTGATTGGTGTCCTGTGGATGGCTAGACTGGAAGCTAAGGCGGCTGCCTGATTAACAAAGTGAGGCGCGGATGATAACACTTTATAGCAAAGCAACATCAAATGGCCGTAAGGCCTCGATTATGCTTGAGGAAACGGCGTTGGAATACACCGTTCGACCAATGGCATTAGAGAAAAAAGAGCAAAAACAAGACTGGTTTTTAGCCATAAACCCTAATGGGCGCGTACCTTGTATTGTAGACGATGACGGGCCTGGTGGTCAGAAGGTTTCTGTTTTCGAATCTGGCGCGATCCTCCAATACCTAGCAGAGAAATCTGGCAAGTTTTTACCAAAAGACGGGGCGGCACGGATAGAAGTGCTCAACTGGCTTTATTTTGCTGCCGGACACGTCACGCATACTGGGCTCTGCGTTCACTGGCAGGTGCGTAACAGGGACAGTGGGAAGGAGCACGCACACCTCAATATGTGGCAAGAAGAAAATAATCGAGTTTATGGCGTTCTTGATCGGGGTTTAGAAGGGCGAGATTATCTCGCGCACGAACCTTCAATCGCTGACTTTGCGGCCTATCCATGGGTTTACCGTTATGACATGCAAGAAATTGAGCTAGATAACTACCCGAACGTTAGAGATTGGCTTGCAAGAGTAAGTGATCGGCCTGCGGTAAAACGCGGTCTACAAGTTCCGCCGCGTGACGATGATTTTTAGAAATCCGGCATAGACTTATTTTCAAAAACTAGCCCTTACAAACAATCCATTCACGAGGATATGCGTTAAGTCTTTCACAACCAGTTTTTGTGACCATCACGGTCTCACCAAACTGTAAGCCCATCCTTTCATCCATGGTCATAACGTTTGGCTGAATCGTGATGGCCATATTTTCTTTAAAAGTGATGTCCCGGTTTTGGTGTCTTTTAGTGGTCTTAGTCTGAATAATAGGCGGCGATTGATTTACGCCGTGCAATAAATCATCAAGGATAGTATAGCCCCTCTCATGGATGACCTCGGCGGCTAACTCGACATCGGCGGTTGTTGCGCCATCCTTTATTGCATTCTCGATCGCCAGATAGCCCTCGACAGCAACTTCGTGAAGTTTTTGCCATTCATCGGTCGGTTCGGCAAACGAGAATGTACGGTGAATTTGCCCGCTATAGCCCCACCATGCGCCCGATATTTCCGTAATAAGGCAATCACCCGGCTCTAACTCCCTGTTTGAGTGATACTGCGCTGGCACTGGGAAGTCTGGATTTGTCATCGACATGGAAGACATAAAGTGAATGCCCGCATACCCGCCTTCCTCCAAATACGCACTTTCGATGAGTAGGGGTATTCTGTCTTCGCGCATGCCCACCTTTAGACCGGCAGCAACAGCAGCGATAGATTTGTCAGTTAGTTCTGATGCTTTCTTTAAACGCTCGATCTCTTCTGGTTTTTTAATGGTGCGCATTATACGAAATGAACCGCTGGCGTCGGAGAATTCAGCGTCAGAAAGATTTTCAGTGAAATGTAAATAATGACGATAAGGTACAGGCCCAACGAGCCCAATCTTTTTGCCCGATAGACCCCTACTTCCGAGCGCATCGGAGACCGTAGCTGCAGTATTGGCCCCGGCCCACCTTACGTCGTCTATGACGGACAAAACATGCGCCATAGGGACGTGGTTAAAGAGCTGCGTTATGACCACCGGATCCAAATCATTTTGAAATAAGACGTAGCTTTCTCGTCCGCCTGGCCAGTCAGTGAGCCAGTAAATATCATTTGCAAACGGCCCATTACCAAAAAATAGAATTGCATCTAGGTCATTTTCTTGGATTAAGCCCATCACTCTTTGGTGGCGGCTAGCCATTTCTGCATTAGAAAATCTAGGAAATTGAGATGCATCACGCATGGTTTCCTCCTCTGTTGGAATTTTTTTATAATTACAGAGTAGCGTGTGCCGCTTGTATCGCAAAGAGGTCGATATTTGCGGCGCCCTTCGAGGGAGCCAGCCGCGTTTTTTATTCGTATAAGTTAGCTTGTTAGGTACAGTGGATTAATACACTATTTGCTGGTAATAGCCTGACCCCAAAAAGTGGTTCGAGTAAATGATAAACCTATACACTGCGGGTACGCCTAACGGCCGCAAAGTTTCAATTCTCCTAGAGGAATGCGGATTTGAATATACGATCCACTTGATTGATATTCATGCGGGAGAACAGCATCACCCAGGATATAGGAGTATCAATCCGAACGAAAAAATTCCAGCCATTGTTGATCAGAATGGACCAACAGGGAAACCAATTAGAGTTTTTGAATCTGGTGCAATCTTGCGTTATCTCGCAAAAAAATCGGGACGTTTTATGGGCAACGACGCTGTGACTGAGCTGGAATGCTCTCAATGGCTGTCGTTAATTACCACAGGCCTGGCGCCGACATTTGTCCAGGTCTTTTACTGGTTACAGCACGCGCCAAACGCGACCACGGAGGAAGTTTCTGAGTTTGGTCAGCGGCGTTATAAGGATGAAATGTCTCGACTGGTGGGGGTATTAGATTTCCGTCTAAGAGAATATGAATATCTTGCAAAGACCTATACGATCGCTGATATGGCAGCTTACCCCTGGATTGATCGGCACGAGTTCTTCGGTTTTTCACTCGATGACTTCGTTGGTGTTCGCAAATGGTACAATCGCTTGTCAAAACGCGCTGCAATACAACGTGGAATAGGGGTTCCGAGTTAAATCGGCCGCCACAATTTTTTAAATAAGGGGTTACAATGTACGATATTTATAATTGGCCAACATCCAACGGCCGCAAAATAAACATTGCTGTTGAAGAGTTGGAGGTGGAATACAAGATACATCCTATCGCCATAGGCAAGGGAGAGCAGTTTTCTGCAAAGTTCACTGACCTAAACCCCAATCAAAAAATACCAGCCGTAATTGATCGGGATGGTCCGGATGGTAAACCCTATACCATGTTCGAGTCTGGCGCGATCTTAATGTATTTGGCAGAAAAGCATGGAAAGCTAATACCAACTGATAAGACTAGGCGTTATGAAGTTATCCAATGGCTGATGTTTCAGATGGGGGGTGTTGGTCCTAATCTTGGTCAAACACATCATTTTCGGCGTGCTGCACCGGAAAAGGTACCCTACGCAATTGAACGGTTTACTAATGAAACACGCCGCCTTTGGGGAGTTATGGATAAAAGGCTAGACGATAGGGACTGGCTTGCAGCTGATGAGTTTTCCATTGCTGATATTGCAGTATTTCCATGGGCAATGCGCCATGAGTGGCAGGGTATTTCGCTCGATGAGTTTCCCAATATGAAACGCTGGTACGAAACTATTGAGGCTAGACCTGGTGTGAAACGCGGGTTGGCAGCTCAGGTGCCCGGATGAGTTTAGCCCTTTATTAACTTGTAAACCAATTTGTTGTTTGTTCGAAAGTTCTGCCGTCGTTGACAGTCCGGTGAGCCTGTCATAGATAGGCCCTGCATACAGCGTGAAAAATCACCACTCCACGGCGGAGGGGTGGCCGAGTGGCTGAAGGCGCTGGTTTGCTAAATCAGTATGCGGGCAACCGTATCGAGGGTTCGAATCCCTCTCCCTCCGCCAATTACATA
>CAYZDH010000173.1:0-5605 GCA_964477025.1 uncultured Rhodospirillaceae bacterium
GATGAGATACATCGCGGACATGCAAGATCAAATCAGCCTCAAGCACCTCTTCTAGCGTAGCTCTGAAAGACGCTATCAACGATGTTGGTAGCGAGGAAACGAAACCGACCGTATCCGAAATAATAATTTTTCGTCCGGAAGGCAAAGTGACGTCCCGCATTGTTGGATCGAGCGTCGCAAACAACTGATCCGCAGCCGCTACACCGGCCCCAGTCACTTGATTAAACAATGTCGACTTCCCCGCATTGGTGTAACCGACAAGCGCAACAATCGGATAAGGTACACGTTTTCGAGCCTGACGCTGCAAGCCACGTGTTCGTGTTACACGGGATAGCTCTCTTTTTATACGGGTGATCCGGCCATCAATTTGTCGTCTATCAGCTTCGATTTGCGTTTCACCTGGTCCACCCAAGAAGCCGAAACCACCACGCTGGCGCTCCAGATGGGTCCAGCTTCGAACCAAACGGCTCCGTTGATATGACAAATGCGCCAGTTCGACTTGTAAAATTCCCTCACGGGTTCGGGCTCGCGCACCGAAAATCTCAAGAATTAGACCAGTTCTATCTACGACTTTGCAAGACCACGCAGTTTCCAGATTTCTTTGTTGTATTGGCGTCAAGGCCGAATCTATAACGACAATGCAAATATGATCGACGTCGATTAGTGACCTAAAGGTCTCGACAGCTCCTCGTCCAATTAGGGTCGCAGGGCGCGGTCTGTTAAGGGACACCACATCTGCGTGGCATACATCTAGGTCGATCGCACGCGTTAGGCCAACAGCTTCATCCAGACAGGCAGCAGGATCCCGCTTCAAACCTTCCGGGGATCTCTGGTGCGGATATAGGACAATCGCCCGTTCAGCCTCTGGCAAATTGTCCACGCGTTAGGCCGTATCAATCATTCTCATCAAGAGAACCACCGACTTCCGCATTCTCATCGTCCCATAACTTTACCGGAGCCACTGGCATAACCGTCGAAATAGCATGCTTATACACAAGTTGAGAATGACCATCACGGCGCAATAGAATGCAAAAGTTGTCGAACCAGGTAATAATACCTTGAAGTTTTACGCCATTTACCAAAAATACGGTTACAGGAGACTTGTTTTTTCGGACGTTATTCAGAAATACGTCCTGTAAGTTTTCTTTTTTATCAGTCATCATTCTTTTCTTTCGATCATGGCTAGATTTAAAAGCCGGCCGTTAATTTGTAGGGTGCGGAAGATACACTTCCTAAACTTCACTAAGAATCTACCGCCTATAGAATATGGATGACTATAGCTTCGAAGCAAGGGTCGCGAGCATATCACAGCCCGAAAAGTGCATCTCCGGCATAAATTCTTTAAATTCTTCAAACTTAGGAGGCCTATTTCTAATCAAAATTGGCAAACAGCCCGCATTATATGCGCATTCCATATCTATCTTAGTGTCACCAACAAACCAAACATCTGCGCTTGGTCGAATTTTGCTCCCCTCAAGTGCCATTAAAACCGGTTCAATCGCAGGCTTATCCTTTTTTGCGTCCATCGCGCCAACAATTCTTTCAAAATAACCACTCCAACCCAAGTGATCGGCTTCGCGGCGCAAATTGTCCCCCGACTTGTTGCTTACAACGCCCAAATAAATTTTTTTCGAATAGAGTAATTCTAATAAAGCCTCAGCGCTCTGCAGCGCAACTAAACGTTCCAAGTGAATTTTCTTAAAACGTTTGTAAAAAATTTCACGGGCGATTTCCCATTTATCCCCAAACAGTTCAGGAAATGCCTCGCGCAAAGATCGTCTTACCCGTTCCTTTGTTTCCTCTATTGACCAAAGTTCATAGCCCAAATGCTTTAATGTTGTATTCATCGAATCATGAATCACAGGCCAGGTGTCAACGAGAGTATTATCCCAATCAAAAATGATAGCGGCGGGAATTTTTAGGCTCATTCACGGCCGCCTCTGGAACAAAATTCTTCATATAATTTCAACAATTTAATGGCCATTGGTCCGGGTTTTCCTGACCCAATCATTTTTCCATCTATTTCTATCACCGGCATTACAAGCGACGTAGTGCTGGTAATAAATGCCTCTTCAGCAAACAAAGCATCCTGAAGAGAGAAAGACTTCTCTGTTACAAGTATACCCGCTGATCGGGCTAACTCTATAATCCTTGCCCTAGTAACCCCTCCCAGGATTTTAGTACCAAGCTCGTGCGTTACTAACTCCCCTTTAGGGAGAACAATCCAAGCATTAGTGGAGGACCCCTCAGTTATAGTTTGATCTAAATCGAGAAACCAGGTTTCAAATGAATTTTTTTTATGGGCATATTCTTTACCCAAGACATTAGGCAGAAGGGAAATGGATTTAATATCTGGTCGACGCCAGCGGTTTTCCGGCATCGTGACGACCTTAACTCCTTCTTTAAATTTTATTTCAGAGGGCCGGCCTAACCTACTGACAGTTATAACAAGAGAAGAGCGCACTGTATTTTCAGGAAACGCGTGATTTCGATTAGCTACCCCGCGTGATATCTGAAGGTAGATAATTCCATCCTTTAAATTATTCCGTTTTAAGAGTTTTGCAAAAATCAAAACCAGAACACGTCTTTTGCAAGGCCAAGAAATTTCAAGTTCGGCGAGAGATCGGGAGAGCCGATCTAAATGTGCATTCAAATCAATCAAATGAGATTTAGAAACAGCGATAACTTCATAAACACCATCCGCAAACTGGTAACCACGGTCCTCAATATTGACCATGGCCTCCTTTTTAAAGACGTAACGTCCGTTTACAAAAGCAATACCACTCGACATAGCAAACAATCAGAAAAATTCTAGGCGCACGGCAAAAAGGTTCTCAATAGCTTTGATTGATTTTGCTTCCGCGAATAGAACAACTCGGTCATTAACCCGAAGAACTGTACTTGCTCTTGGTATAATAACATGCCCATCTCTTACGATCCCCCCAAATAAAACACCTACCGGCAAGTCAGCTTCATCAATTCTTTTGCCGGTTAGTCCTGATGTCTCTAAAATTTCAGCTTCTATAACCTCACCAAAACCATCTACCAGAGAATGCACCGCCTTAATACGCCCACGCCTAACATGTTGCAGAATCGTTGAAACTGTTATTGCACGGGGACTTACAACAACATCTATGCCTAAGGAAGTTATTAATGGTGAGTAAGTCGTGTTGTTTATAAGAGTTATAGCCCGCTCTGTACCAAACCTCTTGGCTAACAACGAAGCCAAAATATTCGTTTCATCATCATTTGTTACGGCAATGATTGCTTCACTTTCTTCTACTCCAACCTCGTCAAGGATTTCCGGATCAATCACATCTCCGTTTATAACAACCGTGCTTTCAAGTGTGTCAGCCACCTGATGGGCCCGATCGGTAGCGGCTTCGATTATTCGCGCCGAAACGCCTTTATGTTCGGATTCAATAATTTCTCCCAGGAATGCACCAATGTGCCCCCCGCCAGCAATAATTACCCGCCGAGCAATTCTTTCCTCATGACCAAATACCGACATTGCTCGCGCAACGTGTTCTGTGTCTGCCACAAAATAAACATCGTCCCCTTCTAACAACTGATCATCGGCTGAAGGAACTCTGCCTACTCCATCACGCGAAATTGCAACAACGACAATATTAAGGTCTGGAAAAAGCCCTGTAAGTTGACGCAAGGGCGTATTAATTACTGGGCAATCGGCATTGCAGCGAACCCCCATCATTTTCACCATTCCATCAACTAGAGAAATGGACTCAAAGGCTCCCGGAATTTGAAGCCTCCGAGAAATGGCCTTCGCAACTTCCATTTCAGGAGAAATAATCACATCAATAGGCATATTGTCCCGACTAAACAAATCGGCCCAAATTGGATCTCTATAACTTTGGTCCCTTACCCGTGCAATTTTCATCGGAACATTAAATAATGAATGAGCCACTTGGCAGGCAATCATGTTCACTTCGTCTGCATATGTTACAGCGATAATCATATCAGCATTTGCTGCGCCAGCTCTCTCAAGAACATCCGGATGAGATCCAAAACCAACGAAAGCTTGAACGTCTAAAGAATCACCAACCCTGCGGATAAGTTCTGGTGATTGGTCAATTACAACCACATCATTTTGTTCTGCAGACAATTGCTGGGCAATATGAAAGCCAACCTGTCCAGCACCGCTTATAATTATTTTCATGACTTAGTCGTCTCTTTCACCAAGGGCTAAAGAACTCGGAGTTCTTCAATACGATCATCTTCGCTAATTCCTAACGATTTCAACTTTCTGTGCAGAGCAGACCTTTCCATGCCAACGAACTGCGCCGTCTTTGAAACACTCCCGCCAAATCGTGAGACCTGTGATTTCAAATATTGTTTTTCAAAAAGCTCTCGGGCAGCTCTTAAGGAAAGAGTCATGACCTCGCTACCTTCTTCCCAGCGCATTGATGCTGGCGTCATAGACCCTATTTCGGGTGGCAGAGAATCCGCCGAAATCGGTTCAGATTTACCTCCACTAACCATAATCAAAACCCAATCAACAACATTACGCAATTGACGCAAATTTCCAGGCCAATCATAGCTTTGCAGACATGCCATAGCATCGGTTCCTATCTTTCTCTTTGGTAATCCCGCCGCAGCTGCAGAGATTTCCATGAAATAATCAATGAGACCCGGGATGTCTTCAGGGCGGGACTTTAAAGCGGGAACGACAATGGGGACTACACATAAACGATAATAAAGGTCTTCTCGAAAATTTCCTTTTGCCATTTCAATTTTTAAATCACGATTAGTAATCGCAATCACTCTTACATTCACTTCAATTGCTTCAACTCCACCAACGCGAATAAAACTTTGCTCTTGAAGAACTCTTACTATCTTACTCTGAGTTTCAAGTGGCATATCCGCCACCTCATCGAGTAAAAGCGTGCCCCCATGCGCTTTCTCAAAAATTCCGCGAACAACCCCACCTCGCTCGTTGTTTTCAGACCCAAAAAGCTCTAGTTCCATTCGTTCCGGTGCCATAATGGCACAATTCAAAATAATGAGTGGGGCATCCGTGCGGCTAGAAGCGGCATGTAGCAATCTGGCGACGACCTCTTTACCAACGCCGGGTGGTCCAGAAATTAATACTCTACTCTCAGTGGGTGCAACACGCTGAATAGAGTCTTTTAGTTGTGCAATTGAATTTGAAATACCGACTAAAGGAACGTCCTGACCAACACGGCGTTTTAATTCTTCATTCTCCTGGCGTAAACGAGCTGCATCAATGGCACGCTCAGCCATCAACAAGAGACGTTCAGCCTCAAATGGCTTTTCGATAAAATCATATGCTCCTATCTTTATTGCGTTTACAGCAGTTTCTATATCAGCGTGACCACTAATCATGATGACCGGTAAATCCGGGCTGTCTTTTTTGATAATTTTTAAAAGAGCAAGGCCGTCCATGCCACTTGTTTGCAACCAAATATCTAAGATAATTAAATCTGGTTTTTGAATTTCTAATTCAGAAATCGCAGTATCGCTACCATCCGCTTCACGACAGTTAAAACCCTCGTCGCGCAAAATTGCTCCAATCAGATGCCTAATATCTTCTTCATCATCAACAACAAGAATATTAGCCGTCATT
>CAYZDH010000174.1:0-5522 GCA_964477025.1 uncultured Rhodospirillaceae bacterium
TAACTCAAATTGATGTGGGACATGAATTAAACGTTACCCAGTTTGAGCCGGAAGAGAGGGTAACTATCTAGCCCCAGGTGCCAGGCGGTGGCTCGTCATTTTGCGAATGATGTTTGACCAAAAAATCTAAAGCTCCTTGAAGGATATAGGCTGCTGCCATCTTGTCGACATTCTCCGCTCGTTTGGCCCGAGACATATCGGCTTCTAACATTGCTTTGGTTACTGCCACTGTTGAAAGTCGTTCATCCCAAAAAGCAATCTCCATGTCAAAATGAGCTTCGAGATTGCACGCAAATTGCCTTACTGATTGACAGCGCGGGCCTTCGCTACCATCCATATTTACGGGTAGGCCGATGACAAGGGCGGCGACTTCGTGCTCAACACAGATATCGAGTAACTCAACAGCCGTTTTTGAGAACTTTCTTAAGGCCAGTGTTTTCATTGGTGTCGCAACTGTTCGGGAAATATCTGATAGGGCTAGGCCGACAGTTTTTTGTCCAATATCAAGCCCTAAAAGCCGCCGGTTAGGCGACAGGATTTCAGAGAAGTCTATAAGCTTGCGAACCGTCATGTGCGATGTTACCTTCCGCGCGCCCAAAATTGGGTGATTTTTGGCGGGAAACTATCCCTTTTAACCGTATAACCTTTGTGAAAGTGACGCCCTTAAACCACAAACCTTGAGATAGATAAGCCATGTCGGTCGACAAATCCACCGTGGTTCGCATTGCACAGCTAGCCCGGATTAAAATTTCTGAAGATGATCTGGGTGCACTTGCCGAAGAACTATCTAAAATTGTTGGATGGGTCGAGCAGCTTGATGAGGTCGATACGGAGGGTGTCACACCCATGGCATCGACGACTGAAGGCACGGTCTTGCGCCAAAGAGATGACGTTGTATCGGATGGTGATTGCCGAGATGAGGTACTATCGAATGCGCCTGAAACCAAGAAAGGTTATTTCGTAGTCCCTAAGGTTATTGAGTAATGGGAATGCTTAATAATCTTACTTTAGCCGAGGCTCAGGCTGGTCTTGCGAAGGGTGATTTTACGTCGCGTGAGTTAACCGAATCTCATATCGAGGCGATTGAGATCGCGCGTGATTTAAATATTTTCGTTACGGAAACGCCCGAACGAGCATTGGCAGACGCTGAAGCGTCCGACAAACGCCGCATTACCGGCCAAGTTGGCGCGCTGGATGGATTGCCGATTGCAATTAAGGATTTGTTTTGTACTAGGGGCATTAAGTCTACTGCGTCATCGCATATGCTCGAAAGTTTTGTGCCACCTTACGAATCAACGGTCACGGCAAAGATGCTTGAGGCTGGAATGGTTATGCTGGGCAAAACCAACCTCGACGAGTTTGCAATGGGTTCGTCGAATGAGACCAGCTTTTTCGGTCCAGTAATTAATCCTTGGAAAAGAAACTCTGATAACAAAACATTAGTACCGGGTGGCTCTTCCGGTGGTTCGGCTGCAGCCGTGGCAGCACGGCTTTGTCTTGCCGCGACAGGAACGGATACTGGCGGTTCAATACGCCAGCCAGCCTCATTTTGTGGCATTGTAGGTATGAAACCTACTTATGGGCGCTGCTCGCGCTGGGGTATTGTTGCCTTTGCTTCTTCTCTTGATCAGGCTGGACCATTGACCAGGACTGTCAGAGATGCGGCAATTGTCCTGCAAACGATGGTTGGTTTTGACCCGAAAGATACAACATCTGCAGATGCTGTAGTTCCTGATTTTCAAGCAATGTTGGGGCAAGACATAAAGGGGATGAAAATCGGAATTCCGAGCGAGTATCGTATAGAAGGAACCGATCCAGAGATTTTGGCACTTTGGGAACAGGGCATCAAATGGTTAGAAGATGCAGGTGCTGAAGCGATAGAGGTGACCTTACCACGCACAAAATACGCACTGCCTGCCTATTACATTATCGCTCCCGCAGAAGCGTCATCTAATCTCGCACGTTATGATGGAATGAGGTATGGGTTGCGTGTCGACGGCGATACTCTATCCGAAGTTTATGAAAACACTCGGGGTGAAGGTTTTGGTGATGAGGTTCGTCGGCGCATCTTGATGGGGACTTACGTGCTGTCTGCGGGTTACTACGATGCCTATTACATTAAAGCGCAAAAAGTCCGAAAGTTGATTGCCGATGAATTCTCGGTAGCTTTTGAAACAGTAGATGCGATTCTTACTCCATCGGTGCCGAGCGCGGCATTTGGACACGGCGAAAAGAGTGATGATTTACTAGGAATGTACCTCAATGATGTAATGACTGTGCCGGCGAGCCTCGCAGGCCTGCCAAGTATATCGGTACCTGCAGGTTTGTCTTCGGATGGATTACCCTTGGGCTTGCAGTTAATTACCAAAGCGTTCGACGAAGGGACCCTGTTCCGGGTTGCTGAGATCCTTGAACAGTCTGCTGGCTTTACGGCTCAGCCCGGTCAAAAGGCTTAACTCAATCATGCGATATCATTTTTGGTATGTCCTCATTCATATCGGCCTTGGCGGTATTGGATACCAGTATTTTACCTTTACTAATATTGGCGGATTGTACGCCTTTGGAGTGTCTCTGGTTGTACAGGCATATGCCATATTTGAAATTCATCGGGATGCCAAACCGAAGTTTGACGCTTCATTACAATCCGCAAAAAGTTTAAAGGCGGCCGAAGAAATGAAGGTAGACTACCGCAAGCGACTATTACGTGTCTGGTTCATGCGTTCCTGTATGTATGCTTTGCTAACACTCCTCTCGACAATGGCGGTCCGCGGTGGTGTCGCGCCTGGACAGGGAGCGGTTTGATGGCTGAAAAAAATTTGATAGAAGGCCAGACAGGTGAGTGGGAAGTTGTTATCGGGCTGGAGGTTCACGCTCAGGTAATTTCTAATGCTAAACTATTTTCAGGGGCAGACACCTCATTTGGAGCGGAGCCAAATGAACAGGTTTCTTTGGTAGACGCAGCGCTGCCCGGCATGTTGCCAGTGATAAATAAAAAGGCTATCGAGCAGGCAGTCCGCACTGGCCTTGGGATCAAGGCGCAGATCTGTCTGTTTTCGGTCTTTGACAGGAAAAATTATTTCTATCCGGATCTACCTCAGGGCTATCAGATATCGCAGTTCAGTGATCCCATTGTTGGCAAGGGCGAGATCGTTATCGATATGCAAGATGGTGAAACCCGAACTGTCGGTATCACTCGGCTCCACCTTGAGCAGGATGCGGGTAAGAGCATCCACGATATGGATCCGCGTAGCACCTATGTCGACCTAAACCGTTCCGGTGTAGCACTAATGGAAATTGTCTCGGAGCCAGATTTGCGCTCGGCAGATGAAGCGGCCGCATATCTCACCAAGCTTCGCGCTATCCTTCGTTATCTAGGTACATGCGATGGTAATATGGAGCAGGGAAGTATGAGGTGCGATGCTAACGTTTCAGTGCGTAAGGTTGGTGATGAGTTAGGCACGCGTTGTGAAATCAAAAATGTTAACTCTATTCGCTTTGCAGCTCAGGCAATTGAATATGAAGCTCGTCGCCAGATAGGAGTAATAGAAGACGGCGGAAAGATTGCACAAGAAACACGTCTGTTTGATGCTAAGAAAGGCGTTACGAGCCCGATGAGATCCAAAGAAGAATCTCATGATTATCGATATTTTCCAGATCCGGATCTCCTGCCGGTAACCCTGTCTCAGGAATTCGTTGAGGAGATCCGTAGTGCGCTGCCCGAGTTGCCTGACGAAAAGAAACAGCGGTTTGTTTCCGATTTTGGTCTGTCCTCCTATGACGCGGATGTACTTGTTGCGGACCGGCCCATTGCTGAATTTTTTGAAGAGGCGGCTAAAGGCCAAGATGCTAAAATAGTTGCAAACTGGGTTACCAGCGATTTGTTCGGTTACCTCAATAAACAAGGTCTCGAAATTTCCAACTCCCCGGTCGCAGGCACTCAACTTGGCGCTTTGGTCGGATTGATTTCTGATGGAACGATTTCCGGGCGCATAGCCCGAGATGTGTTTTCGGAAATGTGTGAAACTAGCAAAGATCCCGTAGATATTGTAGAGGCAAAAGGTCTAAAACAGGTTTCGGACACCGGCGAGCTTGAAGGGTTGATAGATGAAGTCATCTCCAATGGCTCCGTACAGCTTGAGCAGTACAAATCTGGTAATGAAAAGATAATTGGCTGGTTTGTTGGGCAGGTAATGCAGTTGACCAAGGGACAGGCTAACCCTCAGATGGTTAACGAAATCCTGCGCAAAAAACTTGCAGAATAACACTTGGGTTATTTTTTTGGTTTCTCACCGGTGAATTCATCGAAAATTCTTCTCACGGCGCGCCCTGCAAAGTGAGCGGGTTCCTCCGTTGGTTTCGTTTCCTGTGCAATTTTTCTAATGTCATCTCGCGTGCTATCAATCCGAGGTTTCGCCGCCGACCATGCGGCGTCAGTCCGCGGTTTAATCTCTTCGTGATAGGTTTCGGCGGCCTTTTGCTGGATACGCTCATCGGTCGCAATACGACGAGCAGCCCTAAAGATAAGATTACGAAGTATCGGCATTATAGTCGCAGTTTAGCTTTTTTTACCGTTCGGTGTCATAAATTTTTTCGGATCCCATTGAGTTCGGCATTCGACAGGGTCATCATCGATTGGAGTTCAGTTGCATTTAGTGGAAAGTTTAATTAGGAGCGGCTCTATGATCGATCTCTATAGTTGGGGGACGCCCAACGGCCACAAAGTTCATATAATGTTAGAAGAAACGGAACTGGAATATACTGTCCACCCAATAAATATCAGGGCAGGAGATCAGTTCAATAAAAACTTTCTTACATTTAGCCCTAATAACCGTATCCCGGCGATGATTGATCGCCACGGCGCTGGCGGGAATGAAATTTCCGTTTTTGAGTCGGGTGCAATGCTGATCTATCTCGCCGATAAAACAGCTCAGTTTATGCCATCACGAACAGATAACCCAGTCGGTCATTACAACGTTTTGCAGTGGCTAATGTTTCAAATGGGTGGCGTTGGGCCAATGTTCGGACAAGCAGGCCACTTTCGCAACTATGCCCGCGAACGCGCAAGTGAAGAAGAACTGCAATACGGTATTGACCGCTATACTAATGAAGCTCATCGGCTTTATGGGGTGTTAGATAGACAACTCGCTAAGTACGAATACCTCGCTGGCGATTATTCTATTGCCGATATGGCGGTGTGGCCGTGGTGCCGGACACCCGAGCGACGCGGTGTTGATCATGCCGACTTTCCCAATATTTCGCGCTGGTTCGATGCAATTGACGGGCGACCAGCGGTACAAAAGGCAGTTCAGGTGTTAGAGACCGAATCTCAGCGCCCTGCGGTTCATGACGATAAGGCATGGGCTATCATGTTTGGAGACAAACAGTTCGAGAAGAAGTAGCTCTATCCTTGTCCTAAAAATTTTTGAGCGAGCCAGACCTTGAAAATAATCTATATAGGTTAGGGGCTAGAAGCAAAAAATTGATTATAGTTTATACTATGCGGTAATCTCTAATTCCCCTTC
>CAYZDH010000175.1:0-5442 GCA_964477025.1 uncultured Rhodospirillaceae bacterium
ATCGCAATTAATGATATCCGGGATCTCGTCTCGCAACTAAAAGATCGGGGCATTGGTGTTTTAATAACTGATCACAACGTTCGCGAAACTTTAGAGATCGTCGACAGAGCCTATATTCTGCACGATGGCAAGGTTCTTATGGACGGGGGCCCTGACGAGATTGTTACCCACAAAGATGTCAGGCGAGTTTACCTTGGTGAGAGGTTCAGTCTGTAACGCTGGCATTAACGTAACTTAGTGTATGTAAGGTAACAATTATGGCCTTGCCCCCCCGATTAAATATACGTCATGGCCAATCTCTGGTCATGACACCAAAGCTGCAGCAGGCAATTAAGCTGCTGCAATTGTCTAATCTGGAATTATCGGAATTTGTGGAACAAGCTCTACAAAACAATCCGCTGCTGGAACGCAAAGATACAGGTGAATATAAATTCACCGCTGATGCATCTCAAGATGGCCGCGTAGAAGCGAGCGGTATAAATCGATTAGAAAAAAAACCCAACATTAATATTGATACGAAGGAATTTGTTTCTCAAAAACCAAAAATAATAAACTCTTGGTCAGAAGTTATATCATTGCGAGATCACCTGTTAAAACAAGCCAACGTTGACCTCGCCAACCCAATGGATCGAATGATCGCTATATATATGGTCGATTCACTTGACGATTCTGGTTATCTGACAGTGAGTTTAGAGGATATCTCTATAGAGCTGGGCTGCCCGCCCAGCAGAGTAAAAAAAGTCCTCGAAGTCGTTCAAGATTTCGACCCACCAGGAATCTTTGCACGGAACCTGTCAGAGTGTCTTGGTCTACAGCTAAAAGACATTGACCGCTATGACCCCGCTATGCAGGCATTTATCAAAAATTTAGACCTATTAGCAAAAAAGGAGTTTGGTCCCCTAAAACAAATTTGCGGCGTAGATAGTGAAGAGCTATTCGAAATGATCAAAGAGGTTAAGGCACTAAATCCAAAGCCAGCCCTAATTTTTGATCATACCGTTACCCAGACAGTAACACCCGATGTTTTGTTGCATCACGGCAGGGATGGGGGCTGGTTTATCGAGCTAAACACCGACACCCTGCCGCGCGTCCTGATAAATAACCGTTATTACATGAAGATTCAAAGTCAAGTGTTGGGAGAAAAAGATAAAGTCTATATCGCCAAATGCTACCAATCTGCGAACTGGTTAGTGAAAGCACTTCATCAGCGTGCCCAAACGATATTGAAGGTCGCCACAAAAATTGTGCAACATCAAGAAGATTTTATAGAAAAGGGGGTACAATTTCTTAGACCACTTGTGTTAAGGGAAATTGCAGAAACACTCAATATTCACGAAAGCACCGTTAGTAGAGTAACCAACAATAAATATATCTCGACACCGCGTGGAACCTTTGAGCTTAAGTATTTTTTCTCATCTGCGGTCCGGGCCACCTCTGCCGGCCACTCGCCTTCGTCTAAATCTATCCGTTTTCAGATTAAGCATCTTGTAGGAAACGAAAGGCCAGATAACGTTCTTTCGGACGATAAAATCGTCAAAATTTTGAGAGATGATGGGATTAATATCGCCAGACGAACGGTCGCTAAATACCGAGAAGTAATGCGTATCCCTTCATCAGTGCAACGGCGGCGTGAGAAAGCTCTTTACTCCTAACACCACCACCCCATAAAACCATTTTGTTGACTCCAGAGAGGTGTAGGCTTTATTTTCCCGTCCGACAGGAATACCATTTAAGATAAGGACGACTAGTACATACAGTATTACTGACCTTTTGCGGGTAATTGTCTCAGAACTATCCACAACCATTCTAAAACCAAAGATGTTCGAAACAGTCGAGTACATTAACGTGCATAAAACCCCTGAGTTGATCTCTGAACATAAATTACATTTGGGAACCGCCTTGGCTAACCAGCCAGTCGACGTTCCAATTAAGTTGGTAGACGTTAAAACGCCGTTAACCAAGCTTATGAAGGACCAAGGATAAAAAGATGAAAATTTGCGATTTACTCTCCGCAGAAAGCGTTTGCGGATGTATTCGTGTGACGAGCAAAAAGCAATTACTCCAAGAAGTTTCCATGCATGCGGCGAATATTTGTGGTAAAAACGAGCGGGCGATTTTCGATATACTTTTGGAACGCGAACGCCTGGGAACTACTGGGATCGGGCGAGGTGTCGCAATCCCCCACGGAAAACTTCCAGACCTTGATCAGCTTTATGGAGTCTTTTTCAAGTTGGAACAGCCTATCGACTTCGAATCCGTGGACGATGAAGCTGTCGACTTAATTTTTCTTTTACTCGCCCCCGAAACCGCCGGGGCGGATCATCTGAAGGCATTGGCACAAATTTCGCGGATGTTCCGCGATCCTGATGTGTGCAAGAAGCTGCGTGCGGCTAAAGACAAAAGAGCACTTTGCGAGCTTTTACTCTAAGATAGAAAAGGGCTCCGCCACTTCAGCAGAGCCCTTTTTAACTTGGTGGAGCCAATCGGAATCGAACCGACGACCTCTTGAATGCCATTCAAGCGCTCTCCCAACTGAGCTATGGCCCCAAGCTTTTTACCTGAACACCGTAAAAGGCTAGTTCATCTATACTGGTAAAGCGTTGACGCGGAACCTACTGAAACTGTGACCTCCCGTGCAAGGCTTAATTGCAACATGGAAAGAGTACAATCTGAAAAAATCAATTAGCTTGTCAAATCATCGGATTTTTCTGAATTGCTACCAATACCGTCGAGCACATTGTCTTCAGCGCCGAAATCAGCGGTATCTTCAATTAGACCGTCATCGTTATTGTCATCGTCATCGTCAAGAATACCTATACCGGAATCATTTGGAACATCTTCTTCGTCCGCCAATAAATCCAATTTCTCTTTCTCCTCCACTAACGGTTGTACTGGTTCCGGTGCCGGAACAGGTACGGCCGCCTTAGCGCGCGATCCTCGACCTGACACAACAGGTTGAAATTCTGTTTCACATTTTGGACAAATGATTGGACTGCGTACCATATCGTAAAAGTGTGCGCCACAGCTCAAACAAATTCGTTTTTTTCCCCATTTTTGCTCCGCCACGTTAACCTCCGTACATCAAACAAAAATATATAAAATGCCAATGCCACGATCTGTGAATGCTGTCAAAATCAAAATGCAATCATTGTTCTTCTATTATAGTCCGCGATCGATATGCTAAAGACAGCAATTAAAACAAAAAGTGCAAGTTTTGATAATACTGTCATATTATTTCATCAAAGGGGATTAAGGAATGAATGGACTGATCTCCGCATCAGTTAATGCTTTGAAAGGCGAGATAAGTGTCCCAGGCGATAAATCAATTTCGCACCGGGCACTAATGATTGGCGGCGTTGCTGTCGGCCCAACCACGATCCGTGGCCTTTTGTTAGGGGACGATGTGTTGCGCACTGCCAGGGCTCTAAAAGAGATGGGCGTGAAAATTGATCGCGTCACGGATGATTTATGGAGGGTCTATGGCTTAGGTGTTGGAGGATTGAAAGAACCAGATCGTGTGCTTGATCTAGGCAATTCCGGGACCGGGGCCCGGCTACTGATGGGGCTAGTTGCAACCCATCCAATAAATGTGCAGTTGACTGGGGACGAATCATTACGGACAAGACCAATGGACCGTATTTCGACTCCATTGAGCCAGATGGGGGCACAGGTAATTGCACGTGATGGCGACAAAATGCCCTTGACTGTAATCGGCGCACGGTTGCCAACACCGATTGAATACACGTTGCCGGTGCCGTCTGCGCAAATCAAATCAGCGGTACTTTTCGCCGGTCTAAACGCACCAGGTCAGACAAGTGTTATAGAAACTCGCCCAAGCCGCGATCATACCGAACTAATGTTGCAACATTTTGGAGCCAAGCTGACAATCACTGACGAAGCGATAGATCGGCGTATTATTACACTTACGGGCCAACCCGAACTGGAAGGTAGGGAGGTTGTCGTTCCTGGGGACCCTTCATCGGCAGCATTTCCATTGGTCAGCGCTCTTTTAACGAAAGGATCCAAAATCATAATCAACAATGTGGGGCTCAATCCGTTACGTATCGGTTTGTTTACCACGCTGCGTGAAATGGGCGCGAAAATTGAAATCATAAATGCTCGTCAACAAGCCGGGGAACCCGTCGCAGATCTGGTCGTTCTGAGCAGCCAACTGCGGGGTGTCACTGTTCCTGCAGAGCGTGCACCGTCAATGATTGACGAGTATCCGATTTTCGCCGTCGCCGCCGCCACGGCCATTGGCCAGACCCGCATGCAGGGGCTGGCGGAATTACGAGTAAAAGAAAGTAACCGCTTATCGGCAATCGCCGATGGTCTTATTGCCTGTGGGGTCGACATAGAAATTGATCGCGATGATCTGATTATTAATGGCTCACCTAACAGCATACCGGGTGGTGCATTAATCGAGTCCAGAATGGATCATCGTATTGCCATGTCATTTCTTGTGTTGGGTATGAATTCAAAGGAACCGATTGAAATTGACGACGCCAGACATATTGGCACTAGTTTTCCTAACTTTACCGGCCTTATGAATAAACTCGGCGCCAAAATCACAGAGCCCTGCCAAAAATGACCGTTATTGCCATTGACGGTAGTGCTGCTAGCGGCAAGGGGACATTAGCACGACGTTTAGCTGACCACTTTGGATATGCATATCTAGATACCGGCCTTTTTTATCGTGCCATGGGATATTTAACGCTATCGCTTTGGACCGAACAGACAGACGTTAGCGATCAAATGATAACTTTGGCAGCGTCTTCAATCACCCCTAACATTCTACAAAACGTCGCACTACGCGACGAAGAGGTCACAAAACGTGCCAGCATTTTAGCAACAATACCAAAGGTGCGGGCTGCTTTAATTTTACAACAACGAAACTTTGCTAAAAACCCTCCGGGCAACGAAACCGGGGCCATTCTGGATGGCCGTGATATTGGCACGGTTATTTGTCCCGATGCCACACACAAATTTTTTGTGGACGCCGACATAGAGGTTCGCGCGGCAAGACGGGTTAAAGAGTTGCTAGAACGGGACGCAGAGGCTATATATGCCCGCGTTCTGCAGGATATGAGGGAGCGTGACGCTCGGGATAGCACTCGAAATTCGGCGCCCTTAAAACCAGCTGAGGATGCGTTTGTTATAGATACAACAAAAATGAGCGCTGAAGCAGCATTCACTGCCGCACTAGAATTCATCAGTGAGCAGAACAAGTCTAGGGCGTAGAAAGAGCGCAGGGGTAGGGAAGCGGTCCATTGGGGGCCAACTCGTGTGCGACCTTGGAAAAAAGCCCCAAGTACAGGGTTAGATGGAAGGAAATGGTTTAAAATAAGAATGGCGATTGAGTTAGGAAATCCCGATTCAAATATTGCAATGTCTGACGAAGATTTTGCTGGAATGCTCGAGGAAACTTTCGGAGAGGGCGAG
>CAYZDH010000176.1:0-5418 GCA_964477025.1 uncultured Rhodospirillaceae bacterium
TGTTGTTACTTATTTTCATGATGGGAGTCGGGCCTCTTTTGCCTTGGAGAAAGGCAACTTGGAGAAGTGCGATAAGAATGTTAAAAGGGCCACTTTTATTGGGAATATCTTTCATTGTGATATCGATAATCGTAGGAATAAGGGAGCCTTGGGCTGTATTTGCTTTTGGGACATGTGCCTTTGCCTTAGGAGGAATTCTTCAAGAATGGGTTAGGGGTACTCGTTCAAGGCATTCGAGAGGTGAATCAGTACACCGAGCTTTTATAGGGCTCATAAGTGCTAACCGGCCGCGATATGGAGGCTATGTGGTGCACCTTTCTATAGTCATGCTTGGCATTGGAATAGTTGCCTCATCTTTCTATGATGTCCAGCGAGATGTAGTCATGGGACCGGGAGACATAGAAACTTTAGGGAAATATACATTTAAGTATGTCGGTGTTGAAAAAGAATTTTTCCCTGATCGTGTTAAAGAGGTAGCCCAATTTGAGGTCTGGTCTGGGGATTCGTATGTAGGCAATATGTTTCCAAATAGATCTTTCTATCCAGAATTCAGGATAGCTGCCACAAGGGGGGCAATTCGTAGTACTCCCTGGGAGGATTTTTATTTAGTTCCATCTGAGTTTAGAGAAGATGGTCAGGCCGTTTTTAGGGTGCTTATTAATCCTATGGTTTGGTGGATGTGGGCATCTGGTCCAATCTTAGTATTAGGGACAATTTTGTCTCTTTCTCCTAATAGACGAATCATTCGGAAACTTAGTCTCACAGACTTGGCCACTAGTAGGGGCAATATTTCTGGTGTTTCTAAGCCTCAGGGAGTGGGAGATTAAGTATTTTATATGGTAATTATTATAGGAATCCTCTTGTGTCTCGTTCCAGGTATAGCTGTTATATATCCGCTGTGGAGGAAATTTTCTTCTATGTCTCCACCGCCTGAAGATGAATCCTCTTTAGAAGCAGACCTTGATAGGAGGTGGGAGTCAGCGATTGATGGTCTTCATTCCTCTGAGCTCGAATATTCGGTAGGTAACTTGAGCCTGGAGGATTATAAGGAGTTGAGGGAAGTGCACATGTTGGAAGCGGCTGTAGTACTCAAGATGTTTGATTTATCTGGAGAAGATGAAAAATTATTGTTTGATCAGATTAACGAAGAATTAGCGAAGAGCAGCCTTCTATCTGAATTGGATTCAGATCGTGAATCAGATCGTTGTCAGGAGAACAACGCTTGAGAAAATTTATTTTGTCTGGTTTGTTGGTTTTTCCTTTGTTATTTATATTTTCAGACTTTGTAATTCACGCGGCCCCAGACGATCCTAATATAACCGAAGTAAGAGGGCTTGTTATAAATGGCACGGATGGTTCAGAAGCCGGAAAGGGCATATCAGTAGGTCTACATGTAAGTAAATTAGGATCATCTCCTACCATGATAAACGGAGAGACTAAGCCTGACGGGTCTTTTGTCTTCACCGACGTGCCGATTGAAGAAGATGCTTTGTATGGCATTTCTGTCCTTTATGATGGAGTTAGCTACGCTTCTGGTTTTGACATTCATTCTAAGGATCCTGTAGAGATAATTATTTATGACGCAACTAATTCTGATGAAATCATATCCGTAGTTAATGCTTCTTTTCTTTTCACTGATATTGATATCGAGATTCAAGAAATCTTGGTTATGGAAATGATTTCACTGGAAAACAACACTGATATGACCTATAAGCCTGGTTCAGGACCAATGGAACTCCTTAGATTTGGATTACCGGATGGTGTTGACCAACTTGTGGTCGATACTGGATTGAGAGATGCGGATTGGATTCAAGTTGATCGTGGATTCGCATTAATTGCTTCAGTTCCTCCAGGAACACATGAACTTATGTATAGCTATTCTCTCCCGTATAATTCCTCCGCGATTACTTTCTCAAAAAACTGGCGGTATGGTGCGGATAATTTCAGAATGGTGGCCCCACAGGGCATTTTTGATTTTAGAACAGATCTCGGATCTGAAGTCATAAATAAAGATATAGGTGGACTTATATACCAAGTCCAAGAAGTTGAAGGTATCGGTAGAGAGCAAATGATGTCAGTTGATGTATACAATCTCAGCATGCCCTCAATTTGGCAGAAATCATTACGCTATTTCACTACAGCTAGATATGAGTATAGTGGCCCAATTGCACTTTCAATTATTTTGTTAATAGTAGGGGTAGTTGGTATCTGGAAAACTATGATGGTTAGAAGAAGGAAATCTGGCTGGTTTCCTGGGTCTGAGGAGAAGCAAGTTATAGGAGACATGATTGCTGAGGTGGATATTCTTTTTGAAAAGGGACTCATAGATAAAGAGGAGCACTTTGTCAGGGTGGAGAGTTTGAAGAAAAGGTTTAATGCTTTGTCATGAATAGTATTATCGTGGGCCGCCTGTATACTACTGACAAATCTACGCCTTAATTCTATTTTCTAGGTTAAGCGCGTTGCGATGACACGGATTCCAAAAACTCTGACACTATAGGAAATATTATGTCGGTGCGGCCAAATGTATACATGTGTTTAAGGCCTTGCAAAGATATAAATTCTGCAGAAGGAATTTTTGAAGCGGTATCTTTCGCAGAATCATGTGAAAGAGGATCTCGGTCTCCCGCGTACATCAGACATGGTACGGTAAGATGCCTGAGGTCATCAGTAATATCAGTTCTGTTCATATTAGACTGAGTCTTTGCAAGATAAGCGTCTAGATTTCCTTCGATAGCTTGGTTTCTGTAGGGGTCCATCTCTGGGCTAAGCTTATCCATTACTGCGGCTACTGCTTCAGGACCCTCTCGAAACATTTTTATACGTTTCAAATCTGATTTTTTACCTACTTCGGTTCTGGGACCTGGGGTTGCAGACCCTATCGTAAATGAAAAAAATCTTTCAGGGGCGATAGTTGCTAGTTCGAAACCTGTCCTTCCTCCCATAGAAAACCCCAAAAAATGAGATGAGGAAATCCCTTCCTTATCCATAACACAAAGCACGTCATGAGCCATAGTTTTGTCGTTGTATGATTCAATTTCTAGGGGCTTGTCGCTTTTTCCATGACCTCTGGCATCAAGAATCAATAGGGTGTGATGGTTCTTAAATTTATCGACATACCCAAAGTCATACCAACAAGTGGTATCCATCATGAAACCGTGGGCTAATACCAATGGTGTCCCACTGCCTTCTACTTGATAATGTAGTTTTATATTGCCGTTTCTAGCGTATGGCATGACCTCAGTTTTACTGCACTTTTAATTGGTACTGTTCATGAAATCGAGATTTTTGGTAGGAGCAGTAAGTGTCCGATAATAACATCGGACACTTACTGTCAATTATTTCCACTCCCATAGTTCCCAAGTAGCCATTCCTTCCGCATCAACATCCCAGTTGTATACAACGGCTGCTCCGTTGAGACTGGCAAGCGAGGGTGCTGTGGTTTCAAAGTAGGCTACGCCCTTAAAAGCCGCTCCCCCATCTTCAGTAAAAGAACCAGCTCCCGTGGCTCTAAAGGTTGCAACTCCGTCAGCTGCCATAATTACTCCAGCATTTGGACATTCGCCATACAGAAAACCGCTGGGGCGAATTTCCGCCGCGTATGTAGCCATACATTGAACTTCAACTCCTGCTAACGTACCTCCACCTGTGGCGGAAGTTTCGAATCTTGGGAAGGTTTCGTTTGCTGGTAATGTTTTAAGAGTCGTCTGAGCTGTCAAAGAACCTATTTTTTCTGCCGGCATATTCTCTCCTTACAATATTTATGTTAGTGCGCCTATCTATCACCACATGTTTCAATCGATATCGCAGCTTATGTCAGCGTTTGAATAATTGCAACTTTTAGTGAAAACTCCTGAGATATTTAACACATTTCTCAGAATTGGGGACTAAATTAGACATAAAAAAGGCGGGAAATTTATTGTTCAGGGGCTGGATTACTGTCGTTGTAGGGTTATTATTAGAACGTGGAACGGATTGTATAGTTCAGGGATATTTAAATCGAGATCGATGAGTATTGAACCTTTGTGAAATGAATGATTGAAACGATAATATTGACGGGCTCGTGTCCAAGATGTGGAACAGGTACCCTCACAAATGATGAGGATATGTTTGGGGTGCGGATATTCTGTGTTATGTGTGGTCATAATAGAGATCTTGGTAAGTTGCCTATGAGAGTAAGAAATATCAAGGACCTTGTTATTGCTGTTTTAGAATACGATAAGCAACAACTCGCAAAACAACGTGCTGCGACATATCCCCCGTCAGTATACGGATAGGTTGTGGCCTCATAAGAAAAATAATCTCTGTCAAGATTTGCCGCACTCGGATCGTTCTTTTTCAAAGACAGGTATAAAGTCAGTATGGAATGTGTCAATTGTGGTAAAGAGCATCAAGCGACCCAGAGATTTTGTACCAGTTGTGGAGCTACCCTTCAGATTGATTCATATCAAATAGGCTCTCATTCTCTAGAGGGATTATTAGAAGAACTAAGGTCAATTTCTTTTTCTGTAAGAACTCTAGCCCCTTTTGTAGGGTCTGGAGATACTTTTGCAATTGATATCACCGAACGATTGATATTTCGAAGAGAATCCCTATTGAAAAAATTTAATGAAGTAGCGGTAGACGCACATGTTTCAACTACCCCTAAACATCGGTCGTATCTAGAAAATCTACTAAAAGCTTCCGGCTTATCGAATCTAGAAGTTGATGGTTATCTGACAAAGGAGTTAACACCATCTTCACGATCGAAAGTACGAAATAATGTGAAGAATAAAGGGTTTTATTCTTTTTCAGACAACCTTTTCCCCGCTCTTCTATTACTTGGGGTTCTCTTACTTGCAGTCAGCTCTTTGGTTCTACTTGTGACGTTGTGGTCTGATTTTTCATGGATTGTGAAACAGATTATTTTGTTGGTACAGATGGTCGCCTTCATTGCTGCCGGACATTTTATGAAATACAGGCTTCAGTTGCATTATTCTGGCTTAGCACTGGTGACTCTTGGTGCCGTATGGGGATTGTTCAATTCGGGTGCTATGGCCTATGAATTTATTGGGGCTCGAGGAGAAATTATTATTCCTGGTATTGCATTGGCAATAGATTTACCGGCGCATGGATGGATTCTTATAAGTTCGGTATCTTTTCTTATTTGGACAATTCTATCAAGCTTTTATAAAGGGCATGTACTAATTAATGGAGCCGCCATATTTTTTGTCGCGAGCATGGGTTTACTACCTTCCATTCTTGGTACAACCTGGCACTGGGGTCTTGGAAGTGCAGCCTTCGCATCCTCCTTAGTGACATTCTTTTCAAGTATGTCGATGCGCTTCGGGATTGGTAAAGCAGGGGATTACTTATTTTGGACGTCACAAATAATTTTACCTGCTACTTTCCTGGTTTTTTTGCAGGAATGGGCTGATG
>CAYZDH010000177.1:0-5385 GCA_964477025.1 uncultured Rhodospirillaceae bacterium
GGAATAATTCAAGGCCTCACATACTCCGGAAAACAGGACCATAGGCGGACGATAAATACCGGCCCCCAACCCACCGTTTATCCCATGTTTATCTGCTATCCCAAGCTCAAGGACCGGTGTTACGTTGGACTCAACTATTGCACGAGCAGATAAGCCTACACGCGCCCCACTTTTCTCCATACCGGGATGCTGCGCCATTAGAAGCTTTTCAGGCAATTCAAAAATATCATCAGGTGTGAAGCGCGAAGGCTGCGACTGCATGTCGGGTGAATAGCTTTGAGCCATCGCGCCTAGTCCTAGACCTTCTGCAACAGCACTGTCACCAAATGCGCCCACACATGTCTCTGTTGTAAAGGGGTCCCGAATTTTTCCAAGTGGCGGGCTGGCGGGGCAGGTGAACCCTTTGCCGGGCAACCCCGCAATCTGCAACCCAAATTCATTTCCGTTGCCACCCAAGGCGGTGATGATTGAACTGCCTTTAATTCCATTTGCGGCAGATAAAATCAGTTTTGACGCTGCCATCCAGAAATTGAGATGGAGGAACGGCCATTTTTCAATAAATTCCTCTACTGCTTTACTAGCGAAATTAGCACCAAGTCGTTCACGAATAACCTCAACTAAAATCTTGAGTGCTTCTATGTGCCTTAGGTGGCCGTCATCGCCAAGAGTCAAAGCCATATCGATAATTGGTAGCCATTCAACCGGAGCACTTTCCGATACCTTAGCCACAGCAAGGCCAACTTCATCATTCAAAAATACTAAAAAATCTATTGCTGCTTGGCTTTTATAGCCATAGCGGGGCACCGGGTCTGCTCCCGTACCTCCTCCATTTAATGGCGCCCAAGCCAAGTGGTTTGGTGCGTTGAGATCAACAAACTCCGTCAACTTCATTGACGGAGAAACTACCGCTGCCATAGGTGTAACGATGTTACGATCCTGCGCTGGGGAAAATTTGACTTTGCCTGATTTGATTAAATGATCAGCTTCTGTAAGCGTCTGTGCCCAACCTTCATAGACACAAGCGACAGCAGCGGAGTTCAGGATTGGCGCAACTAGCGCATTACAAGGATCCGAAGGAGGTCCACAATGCTACAGCTCATAGTCTGCCAAGTTAACGGCTTTTGCCGCCGACGTGACACCTCGCCAAGCAGGAACCACAGCTAATAATTTCTCGATAGCCGATTTGTCAGCGGCATTCATGATGTAAGCTTCGCGTTATTAATTAATTCAAATAGTCGGGCCGGCGAGACCGGTAATCGGTCAACCGCCAGATCGATTTCCTTAAACGCATCATTGATCGCATTGACGATAGCCGCTGGCGGGCCAATAGCTCAGCCCTCCCCCAAACCCTTCTGGCCAAAAGCAGAAAACGGCGACGGTGTCTCCATATGAGAAATTCTTACATTTGGCATCTCACAAGCACTTGGAAGAAGATATTCTGCTAACGTGTTGGCCATAGGTTGGCCATATTCATCATAGGGCATTTCCTCAAACAACGCGGTACCTATTCCCTGCGCAGTGCCCCCGTAGACCTGTCCGTCAACCACCATCGGATTAATCAAAACACCACCATCTTCAACGATAACATAATCTAATATCTCGACGTCACCTATATCCGGATCAACCGCGACAACACAGCCATGCGCGGCATAGGAAAACGTTCCACTATCTGGCTCCGGACGATAACCTTCGGTGATTTCCCTCGCTCTGGCAGCCAACTCTGGAGGTAAATCTTGTGGGGCGTGGTGCCAAGTCCTAGCAATATCTTTGATCGCTACGCTCCCACTGCTTGATCGGACTTCACCTCTCAATAACTCGACCTCTCTTAAGTCCGCTTGCAATAGATGGGCACCAATCTGGAGCACCCTTTTTGCAAGCTCTTTACATGCTGAAGATACCGCTCCCCCCGCCATCACAGCACAGCGGGACCCCCAGGTACCTGTAGAATAAGGCGTATAAGCGGTATCACCGTGAACAACCTTTATATCATCAGTATTGATTGTAAGTATTTCTGCGGCCACCTGCGCTAATGTGGTCTCTAAACTCTGGCCGTGCGACTGCACGCCCACACGCACCTCCAGGCCACCATCAGGTGTCAATCTTATTGCTGACTGCTCAAATCCTGGGACCATCGGAATACCCCAGCCGCTATAAACCGACGTTCCATGTGCGGCCTGCTCACAAAAAATTGAAAACCCAACACCTATTTTTCGATTATCATCCTCAACCTGTTTTTGCCGTTCACGCACTGCAACCAAATCTATTTCTGTTGCAGCACGGCTCATACATTCGGGATAGTCTCCAGAATCAAATAGCTTATTGGTAACATTAGTAAATGGCATCTGCTCTGGAAGTGGTAAATTCTTAATCCGGACGTCATGCGGCTCAATTCCAAGTTGGCGTGCCAACGGGTCAATCAACGTTTCCAGGGCAAAACAGACCCCGGTTCGTGCTACGCCGCGATAAGGTAGGATTGGTGGCTTGTTAGTCGCCGAAGACCATGTTCGACAACGGAAACCTGGAAAATCATAGGGTCCGGGTAGAATGCTAGCAATCTGTGCCGCTTCTAAACAGGCTGAAAAGGGATAGACCGAATAGGCGCCAGCATCGACTGTTGCCTCGCACTCGACCGCTAGTATTTTACCATCACCCGCTGCGTAAGCAGTTATTTCGTAATGGTGCTCACGGCAATTAGCATTTGCACTCAGTTGTTCTCGGCGAGCTTCAATCCAGCTTACCGGCTGACCGGTGCGAATTGCAATCCAAGAGAGAACAACTTCCTCCGCAAGCAGGACGCCTTTGTAGCCAAAACCACCACCAACATCTGGTGCGATAATTCTTACCTGTCCCTCGTCAAGACCGAGGCATTCGGCAAGCCCTGTCCTAACAATATGTGGCATCTGGGTCGAACTGGTAAGCGTTAATAACTCTAGCCGCCGGTCCCATTCCGCAACTACACCACGGCCCTCAATAGGTGCCATCGACTGGCGAGAAGTACGAAAGGTCCGTGTAACTGAAGCTTTTGCCTCAGCCTTTAGAACCTCAATATTTGCCTCAGCTTCAACGAAGGTTTCCAAGAATACATTATCTCCCCACTCGTCATGGACTAGAGGTGCATTATTCTCACGTGCCTTTAGCATGTCCGAAACGACGGGCAGTGTGTCTATCCCAACCTCCACAAGATTGACGATGTCTTCCGCTTCAGCGCGAGTATTAGCGACACAAGCGGCGATCAACTCGCCAACATACCGAACCTTTTCCTGTGCGAGGATTGGCTGAAGTGAAGACTTAAATCCAGGGAGACCAGAATCGGCACGGATAGGAGATACACCATCGAGGTCGCCTGCCACGAAGACATCATTCTCATATTTTAATGGTTTGGTAACTCTTACTTCGCGGCCATGGGCCACCGGACTGCGCACAAAAGCCACCTCACGCATACCAAAATGTTTGATATCAGCGACAAATTCGCCGCGTCCCCGGAGATAGCGTTCATCCTCCTTTCTAATTACAGATGCGCCAATTCCGCCAGTCGCCACTGGTTTCACAATTTTCATAGCAGAACGCCTATTAGTTGATGGCAGTTGATCACCGCAGTCCTGGGGGTCATTATTAGGGCAGAATACGCCTATATCAATATTAGTCGCAAATTACCTATCGGAGACGAAGACAAAAATGACAGAACAGTATGATCTCGTTATTACCGGCGGAAGGGTTATCGATCCAGCAAATAACATAGATAGCAAAAATGATGTTGCTGTCACGAGCGGCAAGATTATGGCCGTTGGCGAAAATCTCGCAAGCGAGGGGAAAAGATCTATCGACGCCACTGGTAAGCTAGTTATTCCGGGAATGATCGATACTCATGCCCATGTTTTTGAACATGTAAGCGGTCGCTTCGGTATGAATCCTGATCTTGTAGGGGTACGATCAGGCGTCACGACGGTCATTGATCAGGGTGGACCAAGCTGCATGACATTTCCCGGCTTCCGTAATTTTATTGCTAAGCCCGCCAAGACTAACGTCCTAGCCTTTATTTCGATCTATACAGTGGGTGGTCTTGAGGGACATTACTACCCTTACCTATATGGTCCGGGAGGCATAGATGTTGCCGCCTGCGCCAAAGCTGCCAGCGCCAATGCAGATATCGTAATGGGCATAAAAGCGCATGCCGAACCAGGTGGTATTTCACGGTGGGGTCTGGAAACTCTCGAAATGGCGAAGGATGCCTCTCGGGACGCGGGTATCCCAGTCTATATTCACCTTGGGGAACTATGGCCGACCCAAGACGGTGTCGACGTGGATATGGATGCCAGGTTACCCGAGATTGTCGCGCTGATCGAAGAAGGCGATATCCTAGCCCACCCCTTTACACGCCATCCAGGAGGATTTGTAAATAAAGCGGGTGAGCTGCACCCGATCGTCAATGAGGCAATCGACAAAGGTGTACTCATTGAAAAAGGCCATGGATCTCACTTCAGCTTTGACATGGCGCGGCGTGTGCTTGATGCCGGTGTACTGCCAAACACCGTCGGGGCAGATATGCATGGCTATAATACTCATGTCCCGGCAGAAGCCGGTACGCCAGATGAACACCCAGACGCCGAAATGCATTTATTTGCTGGCCAGGAGCGTTTTAGTATGAGCCATGCGATGACAGAACTGATGGCAATGGGTATCAGAATGTAATATACAATTCCATTGGTGTCTTCACACTGCGCTGACATGATTGGGATGGGTGACAAACTTGGAACCTTAGGGATTGGGCGTGATGCAGACATTTCGGTGCTGCACGACGAGAGTGGTAACTGGACACTTCACGATAATAGTAACGTTGAAGTCGAAACGACGCGCCGACTGCGGCCGGCATTCTGTATTCGAAAAGGAGAGTACTTTGATGCAGACGCATCGATATTACCCGCATAATTAACTACTTAGGGACGCCAATTGAAAATTAGCCTCGTTACCCCGGCTGGAGAGAAGTCTCGAAACGGAAATCGAGCTACCGCCATACGTTGGGCTAAAATTCTACGCAATCTCGGCCATCGCGTATCAATCGCTGAGTGGGACGATGGGTCTAATTCGGATATGATGATCGCCGTCCATGCCTGGCGATCTCATAAATCGATCAACACATTTTCTAATACCTACCCAAACCGTCCTTTGATTGTCCTTCTTGCCGGAACTGACATATACGCCTTCCAGCACAGCCACCCCAAAGAGACGCTCAAGTCTATGGAATGCGCAACAGCTCTCGTGGGTCTGCATGGCCTGGTGCATCACGCAATTCCAAAAAGATACTGCAAAAAACTCAATACACACTATCAGTCAGCTGTGCCGCTTCCATCTGAACGCCACCCCAGCAAACGACCGTTTGATTAATGC
>CAYZDH010000178.1:0-5378 GCA_964477025.1 uncultured Rhodospirillaceae bacterium
CAAACCCCAGATGAACTCGTTGGAGCTGATATCATTTTGTTGAGCGAAGCGGCAGCTTTCATGACAGGTCAAACCGTCAATGTAGATGGCGGGACTTATATGCATTAAGATGCCTAGGCAGATACACTTCATTCCCCTGACAATCTTATTGGAAACTTGATGACTGACTCTCCCGAAAGTACCGGTTCGGTTAAACCCGGCATGAAAAAGAATGTCGCGTTGCTTGCGCTTTGTCAGGCGCTATTTAATAGCTCAACAGGTGTTGTCCTTTCGGTGTCGGCCCTCGTCGGTCTGGCTTTGGCCTCAAATAAGTCGCTAGCCACCTTACCGCAGGCCCTTCAATGGGAAGCAACAGCAGCCTTCTCGATACCGCTTGCCATGATGATGAGGCGATTTGGCCGGCGTACCGGCTTTATTTTTGGCGCATTAATGGGCTCCGCTGGTGCCATCATAGCTGCAGCAGCAATTTTTCAGGGATCTTTTGAACTCTATCTTATCGCAATTATATTCTTTGGCGCCTACACTATTTCCGGCCAGACATATCGATTTGCTGCAGCAGATGTTGCTGACGAAAAATGGCATAGCATCGCAATTTCACTAGTTATTGGCGGTGGGGTGCTTGCTGCATTTGTTGGGCCAGAAATATCCAAATGGACCCATGATGTTTCCAGTTTGTGGTTAGGCAATGAGACTTTTGCCAAAGCCATTGAATTTATCTGTGGTCCAGGGATTGCTGCCGGGGCGACGGTTACCCCCGGTCAGAACCCACCCTATCAATTTGCAAGTACATTTGTCGTGCTCGCCTTCTTGCCGATCTTTTTGATTTTTATGGTCTCCCTGGTCGGGTTTCCGAAAACCGAAGAGCGGAAATTTGAAAATTCGGGCAGGCCATTGGGAGAGGTCGTTCGTCAACCAGGCTATGTCGTGGCAGTCCTGTGTGCGGTCATTGGTTGGGGAGTCATGGTGCTAATGATGGCGGCAACGCCATTGGCGATGGTAAAGGAATACGGTCATACCTTTGTAGATTCTGCCTTTATAGCTCAGTGGCACATGTTTGGTATGTTTGCGCCATCTTTCTTTACCGGGTCGCTAATAAAGAAATGTGGTCTGCTTAATGTCCTTTTAGCAGGATTAGTCTTGTCGAGTTCTGCGGCGGTGATTGGCATGTCTGGTGGGACAATCGAGCATTTTTGGTTTGCTAATGTTTGTGTTGGTTGCGGTTGGAACTTCCTGTTTGTTGGTGCCACGACACTTTTGACCAAGATGTATCGGCCTGAGGAAAAGGCGAAAGCACAGGGTATGAATGACTTTTTAGTTTTTCAGTCTGTCGCGGCCTTTTCGCTGTCGGCGGGATTGCTACAGAATAATGTTGGTTGGACTACGGTTTGCGCGTTGCTTCTGCCGTGTGTTGCAATCGTATTTGTGGCTGTGCTCTATCTAAAATTTGTCCCGGGAGCTGCGCCTCCGGGGTTAGGGCGTCCGGTAGCTCCTGCCTCAGCCGAATAAAGAATATTCCCGCGAGAGCGTTGACGCAATATATAGTGCCATTATGTCAGATACTCAGGACAATATAATTCAGGAAAAGCCGCTGGCACATAATTCCTCTGCCGCGACGGGCCAGTTGGACCTCATAGGATTAAGCCGCCAGGAGCTTGAGGAGTCCGTGATTAAATTTGGTTTGCCAAAATTTCGTGCCAAACAAATTTGGCACTGGCTCTATCACCGCGGCGCAAGGTCGCTTGAGGAGATGACAACTCTTTCGTTGCGGGTGCGCGATAAATTGGCGGAGGACTGCTTCATTGGCCGCCCCGGCGTCGTTAATGAGCAGCTTTCGGAGGATAATACCCGAAAGTGGCTGCTGGCCATACCCGGCGGTGGCGAAGTCGAGACTGTTTTTATTCCTGAGAAAGATAGAGGTGCGTTATGCATCTCTTCTCAGGTTGGCTGCGCGCTTAGTTGCAAGTTTTGTCACACTGGTACCCAGCCCTTGCTGCGCAATTTGACTGCCGCTGATATCGTTGGGCAAGTAATGATCGCTCGCGATACCTACGGTGAATGGCCTAGCCCGAGGGGGGGGCGGCTGCTATCAAACATTGTCATGATGGGGATGGGCGAGCCGCTATTAAATTTTGATAATGTAGCCAAGGCCCTTAATATTATCATGGATCATGAAGGCATTTCAATTTCCAAACGGCGGATTACGTTGTCGACAGCGGGTTATGTGCCGAACATGAAGCGTTGCGGCGAAGAACTAAATGTTAATCTTGCTGTCTCGTTGCATGCTGTGCGCGATGAATTGCGCGATGAAATTGTGCCGCTTAATAAAAAATTCCCGATCAAGGAATTGCTCGATGCCTGTCGCGCTTATCCTGGTTCCAACAACGCTCGCCGGATCACCTTCGAGTATGTGATGCTAAAAGGCATAAATGATTCAGAATCTGATGCACGCGAATTGGTCCGGTTGATGAGTGGTATTCCGGCAAAGATAAATTTAATTCCGTTTAATGCTTGGCCAGGAGCACCGTTTGAATGCTCGAGCGGTGCGACTATCAATCGATTTGCTGAGATTGTAAATAACGCCGGCTATTCCGCGCCGGTGCGAGTGCCTCGGGGGCGTGATATTATGGCGGCCTGCGGTCAACTAAAATCTGCTAGCGAGCGGTCTAAACGCAAATCACAAGAAACTACTCCCACTAACTCTTGTGGTCGTTCTGCTAATCCCTATACTGCGCGCGCTTTTCCAATAAATTCCCGAGCAAAGGGCTGAGCGATGGGCACGATAGATAAAAAAAATATTAATAAGGTGGTTTTAGCCTATTCTGGCGGGCTGGATACGTCCGTTATATTGCGCTGGTTGCAGGAAGAATATGACTGTGAGGTGGTAACCTTTACAGCGGATCTCGGTCAAGGTGAAGAGGTAGAGCCGGCGCGGGCTAAGGCTGAAGCAGCCGGTGTTGAAGAAATTTTTATTGAGGATTTGCGTGAGGAATTTGTCCGTGAATTTGTGTTCCCAATGTTCCGCGCTAACGCGGTTTATGAAGGTGTCTACTTACTTGGAACCTCCATTGCGAGACCTTTAATCGCCAAGCGCCAGATTGAGATTGCGGCGAAAACTGGAGCTGATGCTGTCAGCCACGGCGCGACCGGTAAAGGGAATGATCAGGTGCGGTTTGAGCTTGGCTATTATGCCCTTAATCCAGAAATTCATGTAATAGCACCATGGCGTGAGTGGGATCTCGACGGCCGCCAGCGACTGCTCGAATATGCTCGAAAACACCAGATCGACATCCCTCGAGATAAGGAGGACGAGCCACCTTATTCAACGGATGCAAATTTGCTTCATATTTCCTATGAGGGCCGCGCATTGGAAGACCCTTGGATTGAGCCAAACGATAGAATGTTTACTCGGAGCGTGTCCCCAGAAATGGCACCCGATACGCCTACATTTATAGAGTTAGAATTTGAAGGCGGCGACCCGATTGCTATTGATGGAGACAAACTGTCGGCAGCGGAGATGCTCACCAGGCTAAATGAGCTCGGAGGAGCAAACGGTATTGGCCGACTTGATCTCGTCGAGAACCGTTATGTTGGTATGAAGTCCCGTGGGATTTATGAAACACCTGGCGGCACAATACTGATGACCGCGCGTCGCGGAATGGAAAGCATCACACTTGATCGGGGAGCGGCGCATCTAAAAGACGAACTGATGCCCCGTTATGCCGAGCTGGTTTACAATGGGTTTTGGTTTTCACCTGAGCGAGAAATGATTCAAGCGGCGGTTGATGAAAGCCAAAAATTTGTCGCGGGCACGGTTCGGTTGAAACTCTATAAAGGTTTAGTTTCCGTTGTTGGTCGAAAATCTCTGAACAGTCTGTATTCGGAATCCCATGTGACATTCGAAGCTGATACGGTCTATAACCAGCGTGACGCGCAGGGTTTTATCAAGCTTAACGCATTAAGGCTGAAACTTCTGCAAGCGGCACAAAAACGTTTCACCAGTTGACCGGCTTGGTTCCGCTGCAAGACAATCTGGCATCAGGCTGACGGAAACGGAAAGTGGGATGATTGGATTTGAGAGAGACGGTAAAGTGGGGCGCTTGTTTCTGCAGAGAGCAACGCATGCCAACGCCTTTACATCAGAAATGCTGCGCCGGATAGCTGAGATACTTGAGACTGCTTCAGGTGAAAGCGATGTGATTGTTATTCATGCCGTGGGCGACGATTTCTCGCTAGGCCGAGATCGCGAGGAGCCCAAAAACCCTGATGGACCCTACGCCGCGTTTAGTGAAATTAGCCGTGTAAATGCGGCTTTTGAGGCCTTTCCCGGGGTCGTGGTGACAGCTATCAAAGGCCGGGCCTTCGGTTTCGGTTTGGGTCTTGCTATGCGCTCTGATATCGCTATTTCTGCTGATAATGCACGCTTTATGCTCGATGAAGTTAGTCTCGGTTTTCCGCCAATGTTTCTAATGGAAGTTATCCATGAGTATCTGACACCCAAGCGCGCGCTCGATCTAATCCTTTCAAGCCGAGAGTTTGATGCCGCAGAGGCACTCGATATAGGGCTTTTGTCGCGCGTGGTGCCTGCAGGCCTGCTCGAGGCCGAGGTTGATGAATTTGTTAGTACCCTTCGCAATCGTGACGCCGATGTTCTGAAAAGTTGTAAGGCTTATTTAAAAGCTATCAAGCAAATGCCTGAGGCGGCTCGCCCTAATAACGCCCTGGTCGAGCAGGTCCGCTTTGCGCTGGATCATCATTGATGTCAGCGAATCCTCTCGTCTGGCCCGATGGAAACGACCGGGTTCCCTACTGGGTCTATACTGATCAGGGAAATTATGAGCGTGAGCTCGAGAAAATTTTTTATGGTCCGGTATGGAACTATGTAGGGCTGGAATGCGAAATCCCTAAAGCTGGTGACTTCAAGGGTACCCAAATTGGCGACCAGTCGATAATTATCGCGCGTGATGATGAGGGAAATATCAACGCTCTGGTAAATCGGTGTGCTCATCGTGGGGTGAAGCTCTGTGAACAGGATAAGGGATCGTTTCATGAGATCGTTTGCCCCTATCATCAATGGACCTACGATCTCAAAGGTAATTTACTCGGCGTGCCGTTTTCTCGGGGGGTGAAGGGTAACGGTGGTATGCCTTCAGATTTCTCGATGAAAGAGCACGGGCTTGATATTTTAAAGGTTCATGTCAGGAATGGCGGAATCTTTGTGACCATGTCTGAAGAGACGCCGCCATTTGAGGCCTATATGGGTGAACGGATCCTAGAATATTATGATCGCGAGCTCGATGGCCGGGCGCTCCGGTTGCTCGGCCATTCACGGCAGCGTATTGGTGCCAACTGGAAATTAATGTTGGAGAACATAAAGGACT
>CAYZDH010000179.1:0-5368 GCA_964477025.1 uncultured Rhodospirillaceae bacterium
CCTAGATTATCTACCGCAATCTCAACGTCCCAGAACTGATCACGTTCTTGTGTCGTGGAAATAAAGTGTTCGCGACGATCTTCCACCCACTTTACTGGACGACCTAAAAGCTTGGCGGATAAAACAACGGATACATCTTCTTGATAAAAAACCAGCTTTGGGCCAAAGCCGCCACCAACATCAGGGATGATTACGCGAATTTGGTTCTCATCCAGACCGAGCATGTCGATTAGAATATTTTTTGCGGTGTGGGCGGCCTGCGTAGCACAATAAAGCGTTACTAAATTCTCGACTGGGTCGTATAGGGAAACCGCACCGCGGCATTCAATAGAATGACTTCCGCCGCGGTGCTGCCAGATTGATTCCGAAAATACGTGTGGTGCATTCGCAAAAGCCACGTCAACATCGCCATAGCCCATATCAAATTGGGCCAAAATATTATGGGGTGACGACGAATGGGCCAGAGGCGAGCCCTTCTCTAGGGCCGCCCGACAATCCGCGACAGCCGGGAGAATATCGTACTCTACAAACACCATCGCCGCCGCATCTTCCGCCACATACCTAGTATTAGCAACGACAATTGCTATCGGCTCACCAACGTATACAACTTCACCATCAGCTAGGACAGGCCGATCGAGCTCCTGTTTGTAAGATGGACTGGGCAAGCCAACGACAAGCCGGTCATTATTTAAATAGGGCCTAAATTCCTCGATTGTATATACTGCGTGAACTCCACGAACAGCTAACGCTGCCTCTTTATCAATTGCAACAACTGCTGCATGACCATGCGGGCTCCTAACAAATGCTGCATGCAGCATCCCTGGAAATGAAAGGTCGTCAACAAAACGCCCAAGCCCTTTAAGGAGAGCAGGGTCTTCTAAACGTTTTGCTCGGCTGCCAAAGACTTTCCAGCCGCTCACGAATTAAACGCCCTCGGCTTCACGCAATCGTTGGGCAGCATCCAAAGCAGCGGCAACAATACCTTGATAACCTGTGCAACGGCAGAGGTTACCGCTAATTGCGATACGGACTTCTTCTTCAGTGGGGTCGGGATTGTCGCCAAGAAATTCGATCAAAGTCGTCAACATTCCAGGAGTACAAAAACCACACTGCAAACCATGGTTGTCTCGAAAAGCTTCTTGCAAGGGGTGCATTTCTTCATCTGAAGGCGCTATCCCTTCGATCGTCGTGATTTCTTGACCATCCGCCTGAACTGCCAACATCAAACATGATCGGGTGCTTCGGCCATTTAATAAAATTGTACAGGCTCCGCAAACGCCATGCTCACAACCAAGATGTGTTCCCGTGAGCCCTAGCTGTTGGCGTAGAAAGTCAGCGAGATGGAATCGAACCTCAACCTCTTCTTCGTAGGTCTTACCGTTTACCGACAACGAGATTTTTCGGGTCTCACCCATGATGTTACTCCCTACTTTTTGCTAGATGCTCGACTGTATGCTTTTACCAACGCGCGCCGGCTCATAACGGTTGCCAAATGTTGACGGTACTCCGAAGAAGCATAGACATCCCCCAAAGCATCTATCTCTCGACAACCTTCACAAAGGTCACGAAACTTTTCTTCATCACCCGACAAGCCGATTAACGCCTCCTCGATTTTATCCATACGAACTGGCGCTGCGCCTACCCCGCCGACAGTGAGCGAGGCTCGAGTGATTAAGCCAGCAGCATCGATTTCCAATAATGCTGCGGCGGAGGTTATAGCAAAGTCCCCATGACGCCGCGCAAACTCAACGAAGGCATACCCGTGATTATCCGCCCACGCCCGAATATTTACACCGAAGAGAATTTCATCCATCTCAGTGGCAGGCGTCATATACGCAACAGGAAATTCGGCAAATGGTATCTCTCGTGTACCACTAGACCCTTGAACCACAATCACCGCATCATGTGCCGCACAAACCGCGGGAAGCTCCGCAGCCGGATCCAGATGAGATAAAGACCCTCCAATAGTTCCACGATTTCTAGTCTGCGTGTGTCCTACTTGCTGCAGTGCATCATTCATTAACGGGCACTTGACTTTTATGACATCCGAACATTCTAAGTCGCGTTGCCGGGTCATCCCACAAATTGAAAGTTACCCGTTGTTCTCTTCAATATAGGACAACCCTTCGATTTTATTGAGATCTATAACATGGTCTGGCAGCACATAACGCATATTAAGCATCGGCATCAGAGACTGACCGCCGGCAAGCAATTTAGGATTCTCTAACCTTCCAAGAAGGTTAAGTGCTTCCCCAATATTGCTAGGGTCATGATACGAAAAGGGTGGTGGTTTCATCCCTACCTCTACATTACAAACACTATCTGGTTATTTCAGAATAGCTTAAGTTTCTATCATCTTTATATAGTATATATTGCTCTTCAATTACAGGCCTCAGCGTACTTAACGCAAGGTTTCAAAAGGCGCAAGGATCGCAAGTCGGACGTTTTCACCGATTCAGGTCAATCTTCCACAGAAAAAGAGTAATCCTTGCACATATATAATAATCAATCCTCAAATTACACCAAATAAATTGGACACTCCTAAGGCAATGAAATTTTATTGGGTTATGCGAAAAACATTATAATTATTTGAGGCTTCTTCCCCAAAATTTAAAGTTCCCCTAATTTGAACAAAAAGTTTCTCCATCGCAAAGACGAAAACTTAACATGCACTGCAAACCCCTAGCTTTTAGAAAGATAAGTCAAGTTAGACATTAGGTACTTCAATTTCCAATGCACAAAGTTTAAAAGCCATTACGAACCAGTCATTTTCGGCTTAAATAGGCACCCTGACTGACCTATCCTTGACACTCAAATCGGTCCGTCATATACCTTTAAACCAATGGTTTTACAGGACGTTGCGCGCAATAGCGTCCAAAAAAATTTTAGAAAACCGGGTGTTAGACTTGGTTGATCCAGCCTTTTAGAAAAGGGATAAAAATATGGCCGAAGGTAGCAGGGAAGAAACGACTGCTGATGACGTAGGAGTTGGACACAACCAACCCGAAGTTGTTTGGGATAGATGGGTAAAGAAGCGTACCTTTGTGCGTGCCTTAGAGGGCACTTACGGAGAAATGCAGCAAGGTCTTTACGAAAAACAACGCGTCTATAGCATTCATGACTATAAATGGACAGGAGGACCTCAGTTTTTTGATAAACCCATGGTCAATCCGCAGAGAATGGATATTGCTCAATCGATAGAAACCCACCTGGGGTCATTTGCACCGGGAGGCTATGGGCAACGCCACGGACACATGAATAGCGCAGTCTTCTACATCCTCAGGGGTGAAGGCTACGACGTACACGATGGAGAGCGGGTAGATTCCGAAGCCGGCGACGTCATGATTGTGGAAAACGGTTGCGTGCACCAGCATTTCAACTCGAGCCCTGATGACGAGTATGTCGTTCTCGTTATGAAAGCAAAGCCATTGTTCCTCTTTATGCATATGGTATTCCAGAAAAATGTCAAAATGCCGCCAACAGATATTCAGCCGGGGCAAGAAGATTACGCACCACCGACTGACTATTAGAAGAACAATCGTAGTAAAGATAATTTAAGTTTAGGGAGAAGTTAAGTTGGACGAGCGCGAAGCAATTATTAAAGGCGATCAAACCTGTAATTTTTATAGCGAAAACCTTGCCGAGACCGCAGCTTATGTAGAAGATTACTATTCGAACAAGCTCAAAATCGTTAAAGCCGCCGATATGCCTTTTGAGAACTCACCACACGGAATTCTCAAGCATATGATCCACGAAAAAATGAATACAGTCGAAAACTGTGTTGATATTTATATGCAATTTATTCCTGGCGGTATGGCATCAGGAAAACATCGTCATCTCGCAGAGGAGGTTTTCTTCGTTGCCGAAGGTGAAGGCTATGACCTTCACTGGGATGTAAACTTCTCAGTCGACATTAAATTCACTTGGGAATGGGAAGAAGAACCGAAAAAGTTTGAGTGGAAACGGGGCGATTTTGTTTATATCCCACCTTACGTGGCTCATAAGCATTTTAATTCTAATCCAGACAATCCGGCACGGATCATCTCGATTCACAATCGAGTACTCAAGGCTATGGGCGCCGCCTGGTACGAGCAACTGGAACCATATGACGGTTACGTCGAAGGGGAAGACCCAATCGCGTTTCTTGATAAACACGGAATGCGCGGTTAGAAAATCGTTGCATATGTCGGCTTAGACGACAGAAAAATCAGTGGAAAACGCCGGGGCAAAATAAACTATTCCCGGCGTTTTTTTATTCGAGATAATAAATAATAAACCGAGCAGAGCTATACAGGGAGATATTAATTATGACACTCATTCTGTCTAACGATGATGTGAACAAAGTCCTAAATATGCCAGATTGTTTGGCAATTTTAGAAGATGCTTATCGTGGCCTGCATGCTGGAACCGCTATAACTCGAAGACGCTCTGATTGTATAACTCCTACTGAACGTGAAGATGCCGTTTACGGCTTCAAAACTATGGATGGGGTAATTCCGAGCCAAGGTGTAAGCGCCGTCCGTCTAAATTCTGATATCGTCACGTGGCCTACAGTTGAAGGGACTATGCGAAGAGTTAAAGTCCCCGCGGCTCCTAATGACCGTTGGGTCGGCTTAGTGCTCTTATTTAGTACTTCTAATGGCGAACCTTTAGCGATCTTGCCCGACGGCGTCGTCCAAAGAACCCGGGTTGGTGCCACTAATGGTTTAGGAATTAAATATATGGCGCGCGAAAATGCTGACACAATAGGGATACTTGGGTCTGGTTGGCAGGCGGGAACCCAGCTTATGGCAGCATGCTCGGTACGCGACATCAAATCAATTAAAGTGTTTAGTCCAAATGAAAAGAACCGCGTTAACTTTGCTCAAGAAATGAGTGACGTCTTGAACTGCGAAATTGCCCCAGTCTCTAACGTTGAAGCTGTGGTCTCAGATGTTGATATCGTCATGTGTTCTTCAAATAGTATCGATGCGATTTTTTTTGAAAAATGGATGAAACCCGGCCTTCATGTAAGCTCTATAAAAATGCCGGAAGTTGAAGAGGCAGCATTAAGACGCGCGGACACGGTGGGTCTTCATTATGGTCAGCGGCAACCGGATACCGTAACCGCTAGCAATCTAACGCCACCAGACCGTCGTTCCGGAAAAGGGTGGGCGGTCAACCCAACCTTTAACTTTGATGCGTGTCCGAGATTACCACAAATGATCGTCGGCGAGGTAAAAGGTCGCAATAGTGATGCCGAATCAACTGTTTTTATTAATGATATGGGCTTAGGCCTCCAATTTGCAGCAGCGGCAGGGCTCGCTTATCGAAAAGCTAAAGAGGCAGGACTCGGGCACGAACTGCCAACAGACTGGTTCACAGAAGA
>CAYZDH010000180.1:0-5355 GCA_964477025.1 uncultured Rhodospirillaceae bacterium
AATTCTTTCTTAAAAGCTTCAATACCGGGATTCAGGGATAGCCGCTATTAAAGATCCAAAAATATTAAAAATTAAAAATGTTTCCATCCCGGAACATCGACTGGTACTAGCCCCCCTGCCTCATTTAGGACTATAACGCCCTCATCGGATTTTATAGAACCCAATCGGCTTATGGGAATTTCTATTTGGTCCGCAAGTTTTTCAATCTTCTTCCTCTTACTCTTATTAGCAGTAAAAAGGAGTTCATAGTCATCCCCTCCACCTAAAACGAACTGCCAATAATTTCTATTATTTTTAACCAAACTTTCTGCATCTAAGGACAAAGGAATTGCCGCTTGTCTGATCTCCGCACCAACATGTGACACTTCACAAATTTGACTTAAATCAGCACAGAGGCCATCTGAAATATCTATACAAGATGTTGCTATACTAATGAGTAATGGTCCGAGAGCTACACGGGGTTGAGGTAAAATATATCTTTCTAATAGTTTAGGGTAGCGTTGCAAAGCTTCCTTCCGCCCCATCTCCTTGATTACTCTCAGACCAAGCGCAGCATCACCAATCGTTCCCGTTACATAAATATCGTCACCGACATCAACATCCGAACGCCGAATAGCCTTTCCTATTGGCACTTCTCCTATGGCTGTTGATGAAAGTGTAAGAGGACCTGATGTAGAAGTTGTGTCACCCCCCAGCAATACAACATTAAATTTAATTTGATCGTCAGCTAAGCCCTTCGCAAAATCTTCCAACCATTCGAATGACACATCCCCCGGCAAACTAAGAGCAATCAAAAATCCCCGCGGAGAGCCACCCGATGCAGCAATATCTGATAGGCTAACTCGGAGCGTTTTCTGCGCAACTGATCCAGCCGGATCTTCTCTAAAGAAATGGATTCCCTCTACCAAAGTATCGACAGAATATAGAGCCTCATACCCTGAAGTAATTGACAATGTTGCACAGTCGTCCTTCAGGTTCACAGCGCCCGGGTGAGCGCTAGTAAGCGGCGCAAAAAGCCGTTCGATTAAATCGAATTCACTTGGACGATTTCTCACGTCGCTCAAGGCGAGCCTCCAATTCACCCGGTCGCAACTGGTGTGCGAGGCCGTCAAGCACGCCATTCACCATCCCTGGCTCTTTACCTGAAAAAAAGGAATGGGCAAGATCGACGTATTCCTTAACAACTACCCCTGCCGGAACTTCCGATTTGGAAATAAGCTCAAACGTCCCAAGGCGTAAAATACACCGCATAACTATGGGAAGTCTTTTAAGTGGCCAGCGCTCATCGAGCACCAATATTATATGCCCATCGATCTTTTCTCGGCATTTACTCGTGCCATTAACAAGCTCTTGAAATAAAACTTCATTAAATTTTTGTCCTCCGCTAACCTCCTCGTCTGCTTGTCCAAAACGATGAAGACGAAACTCATCTATTACAACATGTTCAGTTGAGCCACTAAATTCTATTTGATAAAGCGCCTGAACCGCTGCAAGACGAGCAGCGCGATAAAGAGCAGTTATACTATTAGGCTTTGAACCCGTCCCTCTATTCGAAGAGAAATCGGGCTTATCTATCATTGTGAGTATAACTTAAAATGGCTTTTCAATTCTAGCATCCGCAAACAAGCCCGCGCAGCATGGCCCCCTCTATCCTGCTCACTACGACGGGCGCGCGCTAAGGCCTGCTCCTGATTTTCTACCGTCAAAATTCCATACCCCAAAGCAAGAGAATATTTCAGAGCCAAATCTTGAAGTCCACGAGCACTCTCTCCACAAACATAGTCGTAATGACTTGTCTGCCCTCTGATCACACAACCGAGGGCGATAAAACCATCAAAATTTTGTTGGATAGAACCTAATTCACCCGACTTAATTGCAAACTTTATTGCCGTAGGAATTTCAAAGGCGCCAGGCACTTCAAAGCGTTCATATGTGGCTCCATGTTTTTCTAACTCACGTAGAACACTAGTGATCAGCTCCTCAGCAATTTCTTCATAGTAACGCGATTCAACAATCATAATGTGCGGCGTATCCGCCATCGCAAAACCCTTTACTTATTAAAGTTAACCTTCCAAACGAGGGATAGGTACCCGCTCCGTAACACTTAGACCATATCCATCAATACCCTTGATTGTACTTTCTTTTGTATTAGTCAAAAGTCGTAACTTACTAATACCAAGATCACATAAAATCTGTGCACCGATTCCATAATCTCGGATTACTGGGGTTGGCTTTTCTCCTTGTGGTTTTATTGGTCGCACGTCTGTGTCTATTGCACGGAGGCTAACCTGATTAGAAAAACGCGCATTCCATGAATCTCTTATCAAGACTACCGCACCTCTTCCCTCCTCAGCTATCATACGTAATGACATTTCTAACTCACCGGCCCGTGGGTTCTTAATATCCCTTAGTGTATCATCAAGAATATTCATTGCGTGCATTCGAACCAAAACTGAATCATCAGTGGTTACATCACCTTTCACAACAGCAACATGTTCAGTTCCGTTTACTTGGCTTTCATAGACAATGAGATCAAACTCACCACCGACTGCACGCTTTAGATTAGTTTCAAGTGTCCGTTTAACTGTAGCGTCATGCCTCAAGCGATAGGCGATAAGATCGGCAATCGTTCCCAACTTTAATCCGTGTGTTTGACAAAAACCCACAAGATCAGGAAGACGAGCCATAGTGCCATCGTCTTTCATGATCTCACAAATTACGCCAGATGGATTCAGCCCAGCCAGCCTGGAAAGGTCCACCGCGGCTTCAGTGTGTCCTGCCCGCACTAAAACTCCTCCATCACGGGCCACCAGGGGAAATACGTGACCAGGGCTTACTATCGATTCTTCGCCATTCCGTTCATTTATAGCGACTTCAATTGTTTTTGCTCGATCACCGGCTGAAATTCCAGTTGTTACCCCTTCGCGGGCCTCAATAGAGGTGGTAAAGGCCGTGCTGAATGTTTCCTTGTTATCCTTGGCCATCATGGAAAGACCGAGCCCCTTCACTCGCTCATTGGTCAAAGAAAGACAAACAAGACCGCGACCATGGGTAGCCATGAAATTTACGGCATCGGCATCACATCGTTCACCAGAAATAATGAGATCACCTTCGTTCTCGCGGTCTTCATCGTCGACAAGCACAACCATTCTTCCAGCGGCGATATCGGCTATTAATTCTTCAGGAGAAGACAGTGCTGCATGTAGCTCTCTAGACTCAGCTAATAGTGACTTTTCCTTTGAGACGGCTTGTTGATCTGCCACGTTTATTCCTTTTCCATTAGACGGCTTACATAGCGCGCCAACATATCTATTTCGAGATTAACTCTATCACCTACCGACTTTTCACCGAAGGTAGTAAAACTCTGCGTGTGATTTATTATATTTACACCAAACTGGTTCCCTGACACTTCATTAACAGTTAACGACACACCTTCAAGCGCCACTGATCCTTTTTCAGCAATAAAACATTTCAAGTCTTCAGAAACTTCAAATTCAAAACGTTTGCTATCACCCTCAATCTTTGTCGACAAAATTTTCGCTATTCCGTCTACATGGCCTGAAACAATATGCCCACCAAGTTCTTCGCCAAGTTTCATTGCTCTTTCCGTATTGACCCGGGTTCCCACAATCCAGTCGCCGATTGTTGTTCGATCGAGAGTTTCAGCCGATGCCTCTATAGCAAACCAGCCGTCACCTTTCGCGACGACTGTAAGACAGGCGCCAGAGCATGCAATTGAGGCCCCTAATTCAATTTCCGCAGTATTATAGCCCGTATTAATTTCGATATTCATGTCACCATGTTTCTCTATCGACCGGACTTCACCAACGTCTGTAATTATACCCGTAAACATTTCTCTATCCTGTAAGACTATATTGCTCGACTAAATCATCGCCCACGCGCTCTACATAAAGCGTTTTCATGCATATTGCATCCTGTAGACGGTCGATACCCATATCGGCAATTGCAGGCAGACCTTCATTGCCAATAATCTTAGCGGAACGATACCAAAATACTTCGTCTATTAAGCCAAGTTTCAAAAAAGCAGCAGAAATGATCCCGCCGCCTTCTATAAGTAAGCGTGTTATCCCTTTATCAGCGAGGACCTCGACGAGTACTTTTAAATCGGGATAACCATTTCCATCGGGATTAATATCAAAAACTTTTACGCCTGCTTCTTGATAGGCGCGGCGGCGGTCAGAATTTTGGCGGGTTTCAGAAAACGTAAAGAGCCATGTGGGAATCATCGGCGCGTCTACTACTAAATTATGTGTTAGTGGTAAACGCATCCGTCCATCAACCACAATACGCAGAGGAGAACGGTTAAACATTCCAGGTAGTCGACAAGTCAAAGATGGGTCGTCTTTTAATGCGGTAAGGGATCCAACCAAAATAGCATCGTGATTTGCCCGTAACATATGTCCCGAGCGTCGCGCAGCGTCTCCTGTTACCCACTTACTATCACCAGACTTTGTTGCAATCCGGCCATCTAAGGTCGTTGCTATTTTTAGAGTAATCTGTGGACGACGATCTGTATTACGTTTCAGAAACCCTGATGTAACTCGTTCCGCGTCAGATGCGCAAACTCCAACACTCACGTTAATTCCAGCCTCCCGAAGCATTTTTATACCCCTTCCGTTAACCCGGGGATCAGGATCTTCCAATCCAACCACCACACGAGCAACTCCGGCATCAATTAATGCTTTAGCGCAGGGTCCTGTGGCACCCTTATGGGAGCATGGCTCCAACGTAACGTAAACGGTTGCGCCACGGGCGGCATCACCCGAATGCTCTAAGGCTACTGTTTCCGCATGCGGCCTTCCACCCTGTTGCGTCCACCCTCGACCAACTACAATGTCATCTAAAACAATAACACATCCTACAGAGGGGTTTGGCCAAGTCTGGCCTAAACCTCGTTGTGCTAAACCAATAGCGGCCTGCATATAGGCTTTATCAGCATTAATTGTAGTCAAGATCACCAAGTGTCCCTACAAAGTCTTCAAAATCTCTAGCTTCTCTAAAGTTCCGATAAACAGATGCAAACCGGACATAAGCAACAGAATCTAATGTGGAAAGTCCATCCATAACTAGTTCACCAATCCGCTTAGAGTTTACATCACTGTCACCACTACTTTCCAGCCGGCGGATAATACTGTTGATCAATCGTTCCACCCTTTCCGGATCAACCTGCCGTTTACGGAGAGAGGTGTTCAGCGACCGCGCTAACTTATCTCGATCAAACGGTTCTCGCTTACCATTTTGCTTAACTACCGTAAGTTCACGGAGTTGCACGCGTTCAAAAGTAGTAAATCTAGCTCCACATCCAGTACAAGCGCGCCGACGGCGAATTGCCGC
>CAYZDH010000181.1:0-5347 GCA_964477025.1 uncultured Rhodospirillaceae bacterium
TTGAATGTGAGGTTCCCCAAGCGGGAGATTTTCGGCGTAACTTTATCGGCGAACGTGAAGTCTTGATGATCCGCAAGGACGACGGTGCGTTGTCGGTCGTTGAAAATCGTTGTGCCCATCGTGGTTCTCAGCTCTGTCAGGCACTCTCGGGGAATACTGGGAACGCTATTGTATGCCCATACCATCAATGGACCTACACGCTGGATGGTGAACTTACGGGTATGCCTTTCAAGAGGGGGATTAATGGTAAAGGAGGACTCAACCCTGGTTTTGATATGAGGGCGCACGGTCTTGTAAACTTGAGGGTTGAGAATTTGAATGGCGTTGTATTTGCAAGTTTTGATCATGATGTGTCGGGGCTGAGAGAGTATCTCGGGCCCGACATGGTAAAGTATTTCACGCGTATTTTTGATGGTCGTGGCTTGCGGGTCGTCGGATATGAGCGGCAGGTGATTGATTGTAATTGGAAACTCCAGATGGAAAATCTGAAGGATCCCTATCATGCTGGTATCTTGCACCTATTTTTAATTTCATTTGGTTTGTTTCGGCTTGATCAGGAATCAAAATGTTTGGTGGATGATAGCAAAGGGCATTCTGTCCTAATGACTGCTAAGGGCACTGAAGAGGGAAAAGAAGATACCGGCGGTGTGCGTATAGCCGCTCCCGACTTTGCTCTTACTGACCATGATCTCATCCAGCCTCGTCTTGAATTTTCCGACGATGTTACTTTGTCGATCCAGACATTGTTTCCGTCAATTATAATACAGGCCCAGTGCAACACGCTGGCGACCCGCCACGTTATCCCGAAAGGTCCCGGCAGCCATGAACTGGTTTGGACATTCTTCGGGTTTGAAGATGATGATAACGAAATGAAGGATTTGCGTCTGCGTCAGGCTAACCTTATGGGGTCTGCCGGCTATGTAACGCTGGACGACGCCGAGGCCCTTGAGTTTAGTCAAGTGGGGCTCAGTGGTTCGCATGTTGGTGATGCAGCCGTGCTTGAAATTGGTGGGAAGGATTGTGAATCTAACGATCATTTGGTTACGGAATCTTTGATCCGCGGGTTTTATATGCGGTACCGCGACGCTATGGGGCACGGAAAGGCGGGTGTCTGATGGATCGAACTGAGATGAGCCAGCCTGTTACCGACGATGTAATACTTCGCAGAATTGAAAGGTTACAACTAAATTACATAGCATCTATCGATGACGGCCCACTCGACAACTGGCCACAGTTTTTCACGGACAAATGCCTTTATACGGTTGTTTCGCGAGATAATTTTGATCGTGGGATGGAGCTTGGTGTCATGCGGTTTGAGTCAGTGGGGATGCTGATTGATCGCGCTACCGCTACGCAACATGCGGCGGTCTTTGCCCCGCGAATAATTCGCCACGTTTTGGGCCCGGCAATGGTTGACGATACAGGAGAAGGTTATCGCTCGCGCTGCAATGTTGTGATCTATCAGACATCGCCTGATGGTGACACTGTGCTTCTGATGACGGCTACCTATAACGATTTAATTGTTGAGCAGAATGGCGTCCTTAAATTTAAGGAAAAGCGCGTGATCTATGACACTCACAGAATTCCAGATTCGATCGTTTATCCGCTTTAATAAATTCGTTTAGACATTAGGCTGGCTTTAAGTCTGGCCATACACTTTGTTGACCCGCCCCCGGCCAAGCTGCAGGTGCAGCTGCTTTTTCGGCAGCGATTTGCCCCGAGAGGGTTTTGTCCCACCCGGTGCCTGTTAGACGGTTGCCGTTAAAGCCGTCTGAATCATCGGACATGAGCCAGACAATCGGTGCCTTCATAACCTCTGGCTGGACCATTGCTTCGCGGTCGGGTGAGGAGGATGCCGGGACCATGGCCGTGTTTGCCGGTCCGCCAGGGACCAATACGTTGACTGAAACACCGCTACCTTCACAATCTTTGGACCAGCAGGCTGATTGCGCTTCAAGTGCACCCTTTGACGGTCCATAGGGTGTCCAGCCACGGCGGATCATCGTATCCATACTGGTTGTGACATTAACTATACGTCCCCAGCCTTGTTTCATAAAATGTGGTATGGCACTTTTGGAAATTAGAAAGGGCGCTCGGACATTGACGTCAAAGATTGCCTGCCAACGATCCTCTGGTACATCCCAGAATTTGATGTTGTCGACATAATAATTCTCACGAATACTGGAAAGACCAATTCCGGCGTTGTTCACTAAACCATGCAGGCCACCGAGAGCTTCAATAGTACGCGATGCGATTGCGGCGCATGCATTTATATCCTTTAGATCGGCGGCCAGGGGTAAAATTTCACCCGGACCGCTCAGTGCAGTGAGAGATTCCAGTCTATCCGAAGCTAAATCGACCGCTGCAACTGTTGCGCCATTAGAAATGAGTGCCTCTACCATGGCTCTTCCCAGGCCGCCGGCCGCCCCGGTAACAATTATAATTTTTCCATCTAGTTGATTTTCAGTCATATAGATTTTTGCTTATCCTAAAGAACTATAATCCACGAAGGTATGAGGAGCTGGATAAATTGACAATGGTGATCTTGTATTGCGGGGCGTATTTGGTGCAAAATCCCTCTCGGGATAGCTCCACAGAATGGGCAAATGAATGACTAAACATCTGAGAAAAGAACAAATCGCGAGCTTTAAAGAAAATGGCTTTATCTCGCCAATGGACGGGCTGACAGCTGCTGAGGCGCAGGAATGCCTTGAATGTCTCGAAGATTATGAAATGCGGACAGGTAATGCAGCCCAAGATAGCTTGACGCTGAAATCTCATTTGCCGTTCGGGTTATTTAGCCGCGTGATCCGCAATGAGAAGGTACTTGATGCGGTCGAGGATTTGATTGGGCCAAACATACTCTGCTGGGGGTCATCCTTTTTTGTAAAGGAACCGCAATCGCCAACTTTTGTGTCCTGGCATGCTGATACCTATTATTACGGCATCGAGCCGCAAGAGACGGTAACAGCGTGGATCGCGTTTTCGCCTAGTAATCTTGAGTCGGGCTGCATTCGCTGCATCCCAGGAAGCCACAAAGTGAAAACAGAGTTTGAGAATGCGCCGCAAGAACACAATGTCCTAAAAAGAGGACAGAATACGAAGAATGTCGACGAATCTAAATCTGTTTTCATGCCCTTGGAGCCCGGCCAGTTTTCTATTCACCATGAATGCACGGTTCATTCGTCACTCCCTAATAACGCAGACCACCGCAGAATAGGATATTCAATCCACTACTGCCCAACGCACGTTCGAGAAACTATGTATGACCCGGTCGATGGTAAAAAATCTGCCGCTTTGGTGCGCGGGGTGGACGATTATAATCATTGGGATCCTGAACCTATGACCGAGGTAGATTTTGATCCAGTTATGGCTGCTCATATGGTCGAAATTCGTCGTCAATTTATGTCCCGTAACAAAGGGAGGGCTTAAGATGCCTGACGGTATGGTGCGGCCGATGTTGCCGGCAGTTGAAAAATTTATAGCGGCGATGCGAAAAATTTTTGAGGATGGTGTAACGGAACCGGATCGCTGGGAAATGTGTCGGGAACACTTGAAGGAATTGATTGCTGATCCGGATGTTAAAGCACACGCAAAAGACTGGCCGATTACAGGCTTTAATCCGGAAACCAATCGCGTTCAAAATTTGCTCTTTTATGAGGACCCGGACTATGGGTTTGTCATTAACGCCCTAATTAAGAAGCCGGGCGGATACGCGATGATTCATGATCACGGCTCCGCCTGGACAATTTATGGCGTTCTTTCAGGAAAAGAACGGATTGTTCATTTTGATGCAGAAAAGAACCCCGATGGGACGTTCGAGACCAGCGAAAGCCACGCGGAATATTGCGGACAAGGCGATGTCGATGTGGTTGAACCATGGTTGATCCATTCCGAATTTGCCGGTGACGATAAATCTATTGCGGTGATCGTGCGTTCCAAACGGTCTGGTACATTTAAGCAGTATCGCTATCTTGAAGATGGCAGGCGGGTTGTTATCAAAGGCCCAGAGCAGGTGCCTTACGCGCTCGCCTAAATCAATTAGTAATAAATTGCGGAGGGTGGCTATATAGCCACCCTTTTCAAATGGAGAGCACTCAAATAGAAATCAGAGTGATCTATATCAGGAGGTACAATTGAAGTTCGGGTATTTTACGCTTTCCGATAACCACTATCCAGATAATCCACGAACAGCGTCTGATTTCGTTCTAGAAATTAGGGAGCAAGCGATCCTCGCCGACAAGTTGGGATATAACTCGGCCTGGATAGGGGAGCACCATTTTGACCGTCTCGGTGTGAATTCGCGGCCGGACATCTTGTTAGCGAGTATTATTCCCGAAACCGAGAATATCCGTCTGGCCCCTGCAGTGAACGTCCTGCCGATCCATCATCCTATTCATGTCGCTGAAATGTGGGCGACGCTGGACCTTTTGTCGGATGGCCGCGTAGATTACGCCTGTGGTCGTGGCTACGACCGGGAGGAATATATTCCGTTTGGCGCCGACTTCATGACCTCAGCTGAGGTGTTTGAGGAGGGGCTTGATGTTCTAAACAAAGCTTGGACCGACCCTGGGGTCTGGTCACATCACGGCGAGCATTATCAAATCGATAATATGGAAATCACTCCAAAGCCTGTCCAAGACCCGATCCCGATTTACGTAGGGTCATTCTCGAAAACTTCTGTTGATCTCGCGGCGCGTAAGGGGTTTAACATTGCCTATGCGCCCTTCGCCGCCGCGATGGTGTTTGGCGGTTTAAAGGAAGCAGTCGATGCGTATCGTGAAGCGACTATTGATAAAGGCAATACGCCGGGCAAAGCTATCTGTAGCTATTTTATTTATATTGCTGATACGCCCGAGGAAGAAGACCGCGGACGACAGTACCAAATCGATTATTTCCAAAACTGTGTGTTGCGTGCCTTCCCTGATGATCCCAGTAAGATGCCGCCCACTATGCATTATTTTATGAAAATCAATGAGGTTTTGAGGAATACAAAGAAGGAAGATTTGTCTGACCGATCAATTCTTATTGGATCCCCGTCGAAGATCATTGATAGTCTGAAAAATATAGAAACTGCTGGGATTGATGAGGTTATACTATACTTTAATGTTGGCCGGAAGCCGCATGAAATGGTGAAGGAGCAGATGCATCGCTTCACTGAAGAAATTGCTCCAGCTTTTATGATTTAGAGCTAATCAGGGCTCCTATCACCCAGTGAGATGGTGATCTTACTTTGATTGTGCGATGCATTCATTCGAATTGGCTCATTTTGTTTGATCTCCACTGGGTCTGAAAACGTGTAGACGGCTTGTTTCCAATGTGTGGCTGGCTTTTCAGGAGCAGTGGA
>CAYZDH010000182.1:0-5342 GCA_964477025.1 uncultured Rhodospirillaceae bacterium
CCGCGATAGTTCGTGAAGACGGCTCTGATAAAATTGAATTGGAAGAAGCCTATGTCGAAACATTGCCCGGGCTCGGTTTGCCCGGCGGCTTAAGGGTCAAAGCCGGAAGGGCTTTCTGGTCACTTGGCTATTTAAACGAAATACACGCACACAGCGATGATTTTTCGGATCGTCCACTTCCTTACAGAGCTTACCTAAACAAAGGTTACAATGACGACGGCGTCCAAGTGTCAGTAGTGTTACCAACGGACAGGTACCTCGAAGTCGGCACTGGTTTGTTTAGGGGCGACGACTTTCCATTCGGCTCTTCGACAAGCGGACGATCAGCGCACTCTGCATTTGTTCGTACCGGTGGCGATGTCGGCAACAATACATCCTGGAGACTTGGAGCCTCAACACTCATTGGCACAACAGACGGACGCAAATCTAATGAAGACACCGTGACGTTTGTGGGTGATAGCAATCTCTATGCCGTGGATGCGCGAGTTATCTTGAAGCCCTCCGGCAATGCTAAGGCAAAAGAACTCATTCTCCAGGGCGAATATTTTCGTCGGGATGAAGATGGGCAGTACTCAGACACCGAGAATAGCGCAAGCAACGTCAACTTTAATGACACTTCTGCTGGGTTTTACGCACAGGCAGTTTTAAAAACTTCACCATCTTGGCGAATTGGAGCTCGTTACTCAAAGTTATCGCCTGCTGACGTTCCCAGTGGTTTAGTTGGCACTGCACTGGACGGAGCGGGCCACGACCCCGTCACCTACTCGGTTATGACGGACTGGACTAGCAGTGAATATGGCAGGCTGAGACTTCAATACAATCGGGAAGAATTCGCAACTAACGATCATGACAATCAAGTCGTTCTGCAATACGTCGTTAGCCTTGGCGCTCATGGGGCGCATCCTTTCTGATGTCTTCAAGGAACAAACTAAAGCGAGAAAGGCATCTAGCAACTGTCACACTAGTAATATTAACGCTATGGTCGGGTTCAGCTTTTGCGAATTTGAAGATATTTGCGTGTGAGCCGGAATGGGGCGCATTAGCAAAGGAAATCGCTGGAAGTAAGGCTGGAATTTATGTCGCCACCGGCCCCGACCAAGATGCCCATTATATCAGAGCTCGACCAAGCTTAATTGCCAAAATACGCCGAGCAAATTTGGTGTTCTGTACCGGCGCATCATTAGAAGCAGGGAGGCTTCCGCTTCTTCTCCTACGAGGTGCACAGGCTGCAGTCCAGCCAGGAAAACCTGGCAACATAATGGCCGCGGATTTCGTAAACACTATAGAAAAACCTTTGGTTTTGGATCGGAGCTTGGGAGATATCCACCCCGAAGGAAATCCGCACGTTCATTTAGACCCTCGTAATATTATTATTTTAGCTAAAATCTTAAGCAAGCGTTTGAGTATTATCGACCCCTCCAACTCTGCCTATTATCAAAAACGGACTAATTACTTTGTTAAGGGCTGGGACAAATTAATCATTGGGTGGAACAAACGGCTTAACCGACTTAAGGGCCAGCGACTTGCGGTTCATCATCGAAGGTGGTCATATCTTTTATCTTGGTCAGGTCTACGTGAAGCAGCTATGCTTGAAGAAAAACCCGGCATTCCTCCTTCTGCGCGTCATTTAAATAATGTTCTGAAGGGGGTTAAAGCTGACAGAACCATGGCAATTTTGCGAACATCTTTTGACGACCCCCAACCTTCCCAGTGGTTAATGAAGAAAACCGGTATACCCGCAATTGTCCTACCATTCTCGGTTTCTCGAGAACAGGTGGAGGTTAATTTAGCCAGACTTTTTAATATTATTCTGATAAAGTTAGAGAAAATTGCTGCTAAACGTTGATTTAATTTTAATCATCTTACCGGCGCTCGCCACTGGCTTAATCATTTCGATAACGCACGGCCCCCTGGGTAGAGAAGTTCTTCGTAAAGGAATAATTTTTATTGATCTGGCGATAGCTCAAGTCGCAGGCTTAGCTATTATTGCCACGGACCTTTTAATACCTCATGCTACCTGGTTAACAACTCAGACAATTGCACTTTGCGCAGCTCTCTCGGCTGCCTCATTTTTTCATTCCATGGAGAAAAAAAATGCTAACGAGCAAGAGGCTGTAATCGGTTCAACTTATATATTGGCTGCATCAACGATACTTATTTTACTCGCAAAAGACCCTCGGGGTGGCGAGGACATACAGCATATTCTATCTGGACAAATATTACTTGTTACGTGGAAGACTATTTTAACCTTAACGCCACTTTATCTTTTCGCTGGGATCACCTGGTTCCTTATTCCACGTGCACGCAACGGATTTGTATTTTATGCAATTTTTGCTCTCGTAATCACAGCATCTGTCCAACTAGTTGGGGTCTATGTCGTCTTCGCAAGTCTGGTGTTCCCAGCGCTCGCAGTCAGCCAACTACCAAACCGCCAAACCTTAACTGGTCTATTTTGTAGCCTGACTTCAGTCATTATTGGTTTAATAGGGTCGTTAGCACTCGACCTACCCGCCGGACCAATGTTAGTCGCATCCTATGCCGTAATGGGCATCTTGTTTCGATATTTAATAAGTCAAAAGATTAAACATAACCCATAGCCACTATAAGTTAGCTTGTCTAATATCGTATAAAAACTGCTCAGGGTTGCTCTTAAATAGCATTATTTAAAAGGGCGCAGAGCCCTCGAGTTTATAAGCGCATTTACGGCTTTAATGATCCAATGTGTTTTCAGCAAACACCTCATCCAACCCCACTTGCCTTGGCGTCAGACCTTGCTCAAAGGAGTATAGTGTCGCTGCTTCCAGGGTTTCACGATTGGCTTTTACTCCATGCTGCACCAAGGGTTCGCATAGAGCATTGTAGGTATCCATGGAAATAAGACCCGATGCTCGGTAGTAATCGATATGTTCCAGGCGTTGCTGGTTAGCCATCTCATTCGCTGCATTGAATGCTTTGAGGATATTTAACAATAGCCAAGGGTGCTTTTCCGCTAAAGTTCGTCGTATTACAACCGTGTGATTAATAGGATAAATATTGGTCTTGCGATAATACCTAAGACTCTCTGCCTCTGGGTCGGGGAACAGAGGTCCAAAATTTGGATGATTAGACAGATCAGCGATGCTACGATCCACAAGATTTGGGTTGGGCAGGTATAACAGTGTCCCGTCGAGCTCACTATCTAACAACATTTGGCCAATATTTTTTTCAACAGGTATTTGGTTCACTGTTACACCCGGCGGAGCCATGAACCCAGTCGCACCACCGTGACTCGTTTCTGGCAAACGCTCCATAAAAAATTCAATTTCGGTCTGATCCAGTCCAAACTCATGTTTTAGGATTCCGCGCGACCAAACGGCAGCGGTTTGCTGAAATTCTGGAACGCCGATCCGCTTGCCACGCATATGCTCTGGTTTTTCAATACCTGAATCCTTCCGAATCAAGATCCAATTCTGAAAGAAATGATGGGTAGTAAATACTGGTATGCCGACCCACACATCGTCTCCACGTGCAACAGCCTTGATAAGTGAAGAGAACGACATCTCTGAGATATCGAAATCTCCAAATTTAAGCTGACGCCAAAACATTTCCGAAGGATGTAATGGCGTATGAATTAGACGGACCCCGTCAACTTCAACTGACCCATCTATGATAGGACGAGTTCGTGGATTTACATCCGTTGCGATACTCAAGTTTAGTTTCACAGGGGCCTCCCATTCATAGGCATTTGGTAGTAACCTTAGGAGTACCGAATATTAAATCTGAGTTCAACACGGCTCAGAAAACCATTCAACCCGTCAAGAGATGTGAAGGACCTGATAATGATGGCCCCTCTAGATTTTAAGCCAAACGATTTTAGTGAAATACCTTACGCTGTTTATTCCGATGAAGAAATTTACCAGCACGAACAAAAACACCTTTTCCAGGGGAAAGCTTGGCATTTCCTAGGCCTAGACATTGAGTTACCTAATCCCGGTGATTACAAAACGATGCCTGTAGGTGACATCTCGGTAATTGTTGTACGAGATACAAATGGCACTCTTAACGCAATGGTCAATCGATGTGCCCACCGAGGGAATCTTGTTTGTGTTGAAGATCATGGAAATCTTGATCGCCTAACTTGTGTTTACCATAACTGGACTTATGACCTTGAGGGTAACCTCGCGACCATCGCATTTGAGAAAGGCATTCAAGGACAGGGCGGTATGGCGGAGGATTTTGATAAATCTTGCCACGCCCTTCAGCGCTTGAGAGTTGAGAAGTATTGTGGTCTCGTTTTTGGAAGTTTCTCGGAAGAAGTTCAATCTCTACCTGAATATTTTGGGCCGGAAATGTGCAAAAATATCCAAAGAGTTCTGGGACGAGACATGGAGATTCTCGGCCGATTTCAGCATGGTTTGGACGGAAATTGGAAACTATATATGGAAAATGTGCGTGATACCTATCACGCCACGCTCCTCCATTCATTTATGACGACATTTCGCCTAAATAGGCTTTCTATGAAGGGTGCTGTTGAGGTTAGTGAGGGCGGACTTCATCACCTTACATACTCAATAAGGAGTCAGGACAATGACCAAGGGCAATATAATACCAAAGAAATTCGTGCCCAAAACGATGAGATTTCTTTAAAGGCCCCCGAACTTTTGGAGAGTAGGCAGGAATTTGAATGCGGAACGACATTAGCCATCCAAAGTCTGTTTCCTAATTTTTCAATTCAGCAGCTTTCCAATGTCATTACTCTGCGTCTAATTGTACCCAAGGGACCACTTAAGAGTGAATTAACTTGGTGGGTGCTCGGGGCTATCGAAGACACTTCGGAACAACGAGCAATGCGGATCCGCCAATCCAATCTCGTCGGACCCGGGGGCTATATCGCTATGGAAGATGGCGCCGTGGTTGGTTGGGTAAGGCGTGGTGTCACCGGCGCAGAGGGAAAGAAGTCGGTCCTTGCGATGGGCGGACGTGATGTCGAACGAATATCCGAGAGCCGATGTAATGAACTGGCGGTCCGCGGTTTCTGGCAGGGCTGGCTTGGATTGTTGGAAAACTAAACTAATGGGAAATAATAGCACCGCCTCCATCGATACAGACGCTAGCCTGCTGCAAAGAATTGATAAGTAGAACCGACATTATGGAAATACTATCGACGAAGATCAGCTAGAGGAATGGCCTGCCTTCTTTACCCATGATGGCCGCTACATGGTCACCACCCGCCAAAACCATGAGGCGGGTATGCCAGTCGGACTTATTCTCTGCGAAAACCGAGCAATGATGGAGGACCGAATATCCGCTCTTAGGATCGCCAATTTATTTGAACCACACACTTATCGTCATTTAATTGATCC
>CAYZDH010000183.1:0-5339 GCA_964477025.1 uncultured Rhodospirillaceae bacterium
ATGCGGTTCGCTAAATTTGGAGAGAAATTAGAGGCTCTCGATGAGAACGAGTATGTGCTCGACGAGGGTATGATCATTATTTCTGATGATGATGGCCCGCAGGGGATCGGCGGTGTCATGGGTGGTTTGGCGTCAGGCTGCAGCGAAAAAACCACTAACGTATTTCTAGAGGTCGCTCTCTTTGATCCGATCCAGATAGCAACGACGGGCCGTAAACTTGGTATTACTTCCGACGCACGGTATCGTTTTGAGCGTGGGATTGATCCCACGTCGATTGAGTGGGGTACGGAAATAGCTAGCCGCATGATACTTGATATTTGTGGTGGCGAAGCGTCGGACCTTACTGTCGCCGGTGAGATGCCAACTTGGCAGAAAAGCTATACACTGAGAACAGAAAGAGTCATGTCACTAGGTGGCGTCGATGTGCCTGTCACCGAGCAGAAAAAAACCCTTTCGGCTCTCGGTTTCAGATCAGAGATTAAGCGAGACGGTTTGCACTGTGAGGTGCCACCCTGGCGTCCTGATATTGAAGGAGAAGCTGACCTGGTTGAGGAGATCCTGCGGATTTATGGCTACGATAACATTCCTGCATTATCCTTGCCGAATGACTTTATAGTGCCAAGGCCGGTAAGGAATAAGACCCAGGAACGGATCGAAACTGTCCGTCGTATTTTAGCTACTAAAGGTTTGGTTGAAGCTGTTACCTATTCATTCCTAGATGCTAAGACGGCAGCGCTTTTTGGTGATGTGCCTGACACATTGCGATTAGTAAACCCAATAAGTACTGATCTTGATACGCTGCGGCCATCGGTCTTACCAAATTTGGTCGCGGCAGTTGCGCGCAATCAGTCGCGGGGTGTTGAACACTCGGCTTTGTTCGAAGTTGGACCACAATATGCTGACGACACCCCTGAAGGACAGGCAACCGTTGGGGCGGGGGTCAGGGCCGGTCAAATAGGGTCGCGAAGCTGGGCGGTGGCTTCTGAGCAAGTGGACGTATTTCACGCTAAAGCTGATGTCTTCGCAGCATTAACCGCTGTCGGTGCTCCAGTAGATAATTTTCAGGTTTCAACGGATACGCCGGGTTATTATCACCCGGGTCGATCGGGCTCTTTAATGCTTGGTCAGAATTTAATGGCCCATTTTGGTGAGCTTCACCCGCGCGTAGCTGACGTGATGGCTGTGGATGGCCCAATATCCATATTTGAAATTTTTATTGATCGTATTCCCAACCAAAAATCAAAGAGTAGTTCTGCAAAATCGCTTCTGACTTTATCGGCATTCCAGCCGGTGCGGCGCGACTTTGCGTTTATTGTTGATGGAGACGTCGCTTCGGGTGATGTGTTGAGGGCGATTAAAACGGTAGATCGTAGTTTGATTGCCGATGTCGAATTATTCGATGTATATCGAGGTAAAGGTGTTGAGGAAGATAAAAAGTCTTTAGCGCTTTCCGTGACGCTGCAACCCTTCACCGCTACCATGACCGAAGAAGAAATTGACGCGGTAGCGGAGAAAATCATTGCTAACGTTGCAAAACAGACCGGAGGTTCGCTGCGTGAATAAAAGGTCTGTTGTAAGACTAAAGAAGCATCTCTATTGATTATTCTACTCTGTTAGAAACAGGTCGGAGAGGTGTTGCGGTAAAGATATAAGCCGAGTTATCGAAAACAAAATTGCTAATGCTGTTTCGGCGTGGATTTTCAATATCAAGAAGAATTTATGAGCGACTTATCCCATATTCGTAATTTTTCCATTGTAGCGCATATTGATCATGGAAAATCCACTCTTGCTGATCGTTTGATCCAGGTTTGTGGCGGTGTTTCTCAACGCGAGCTTAAGGAACAAATGCTCGATACGATGGATATTGAGCGCGAACGTGGCATTACTATCAAGGCACAGACTGTGCGGTTAGCCTATGAAGCCAAAGACGGCCAAACCTATCAGCTGAACCTTATGGATACCCCCGGCCATGTAGATTTCACTTACGAGGTGAGCCGGTCATTGGCGGCATGTGAAGGGTCTTTGTTAGTTGTGGATGCAAGTCAGGGGGTTGAAGCGCAGACCCTCGCAAATGTTTATCTCGCTCTTGATGCTGATCATGAGATTATACCTGTCCTAAATAAGATAGATTTACCGGCGGCAGAACCCGAACGAATCCGGAGCCAAATTGAAGAGGTAATTGGCCTCGATACGTCGGATACAGTCGAAGTTTCCGCTAAGACGGGAATCGGCGTCGACGATGTTCTAGAAGCGGTCGTAAAAAGTTTACCGGCGCCATCTGGTGAGAAAGAAGCCCCACTACAGGCGCTCCTAGTCGATAGCTGGTATGACGCCTATCTCGGCGTCATTGTATTGGTAAGGGTCAAGGATGGTGTTCTTAAGCGTGGTATGAAAGTTCGCTTTATGGCGACAGACGCAGTTCATTCCATTGATAGCGTCGGCGTGTTTTCACCTAAGCGCACAGAGGTAAATACTCTGTATCCCGGTGAAGTAGGTTTTATAACCGCGTCAATTAAACATGTTGCTGAAACCCAGGTTGGCGACACGATTATTGCAGAAAAATCTCCGGTCACCGAACCTTTGCCGGGTTTTCAGCCTTCTGTCCCGGTTGTTTTTTGCGGCTTATTTCCGGTAGATGCGGCCGATTACGAGGATTTGCGTGATAGTCTGGCTAAGCTTCGGCTAAATGATTCCAGTTTTCACTATGAAGCGGAGACTTCGGCAGCTCTAGGGTTTGGTTTTAGGTGCGGTTTCCTTGGGCTACTGCATCTAGGAATCGTTCAGGAACGGCTCCAGCGCGAATTTGAACTTGATCTGATCACTACCGCGCATTCCGTGATCAATCACGTTCACAAAAAGAACGGCCAAGTCGAAGAAATTCATAATCCTGCCGACTGGCCAGACCCCACCCAGATTGACAAGGTCGAAGAACCTTGGATAAGGGCTACCATTCTAGTCCCTGATGAATTTCTTGGGCCCGTACTTGCGCTTTGCCAGGAACGCCGAGGCGAACAAATAGAGCTTACATATGCGGGTAGTCGAGCAATGGCCGTCTATCGGCTGCCACTAAATGAGGTAGTGTTTGATTTTTATGATCGGCTAAAATCTGTTACCCGCGGGTATGCGAGTTTCGATTACCAGTTGGAGGACTACCGTGAGGGGGAGCTGGTAAAGGTTTCAATTCTGGTTAATACCGAACCAGTTGATGCATTATCGATGATCGTACATCGTACCCAGTCTGAGTATCGGGGACGCGGTATCTGCAGCCGCCTTAAAGACCTCGTGCCGCGCCAGCTGTTTAAAATTCCTATTCAGGCGGCGATTGGCGGCAAAGTGATAGCCCGAGAGACAATTAGTGCTATGAGGAAAGACGTAACAGCGAAATGCTATGGCGGGGATGTCTCGCGGAAACGAAAGCTGCTTGAAAAGCAAAAAGAGGGAAAAAAGCGGATGCGTCAGTTTGGCTCAGTCGATATTCCTCAATCGGCCTTTATCGAAGCGCTGCGGATTGGCGGAGAGTAATAAATAAATACCTGTTTAGTAACGCCGCCGCTTGGCCTTGAATTTTTTGCGACCTACCCATAAAAGCAATAAACCAGGCGCACCAAATACAACCCATGCCGGCATAAATAGAATTGTGGTGATCACGGGTTCCCATAGCCAGGGGGCGACATAACGCTGGATTCCCGCCTGACTGACACTCAAGCTCTGGATGTCAATTTTGTACCAAATCTCACCAAGGGAGAGCATTCTCCAGCCTGTCCCCGCCACCGCTTGCCATAATTCGTAGCTTGCGACGGTGATTGCTAAGATAGCAAAGATGTAGCCAATAATTCGTATAATTATCAACTAACCATTCCGTTACCTGTTCTTTAGAGAAGAGGTTAATAAGGACGCTCAAAGGTTTCAAGTTTTGTTTATATTAAGAATTCTGCCAATTACTTGAGATATCGGTAAACGATGTTAGATTGGCGCCGCCGGAGGGGTGGCCGAGTGGCTGAAGGCGCACGCTTGGAAAGCGTGTATGCGGGCAACCGTATCGAGGGTTCGAATCCCTCTCCCTCCGCCATTTTCAATTTGTTACACTTATTAGATTTTGAATGTAGTTGTCGAACTCAATGCGGAGTGATTCTGGTGCCTCAATTTTCACCTGACCTAACCAATCAGGATGACAGAGTTCATGGATCAATTCTCGGTGTCCTTGACAACGTAGCTTTAAAATTAATCCGCCTCTCGCACGATGCATCTTTTGGCTTTTATGGAACTGAATTTTTTCAGCTCGCTTAGCGGCTTCGCCTGAAAAATGTAGTCGAATATCTATAATTTCGTCACCGTGATAGATTCCAAAGCTTCGAGCAGCCCAATCTTTCATATCCCAATCAGTATTCCCTTCAAAGATTGATCCGGTCGGTCGAACATCCTGTATGAGGTCGAGGCGATAAGTTGCAGGGTTGCCATTACGTGATGCGACAAGATAACCAAATCGACCGAATAAAAGCCCAAGGGGGTTAACCTTTCTCCAGGTTGCACGGCGGCGACCAAGAGCCCTGTATCGAATTTCAAGCTTTTCGAATCCTTGAATACCCCTTTCAAATACTTCCATATGTTCTCTATTAGCTTGGGTCCGCGGTCCAGTGCGGCCAATATGGGCGGTTCGGTTGATTAGTTCTTCCTCATCAATAGCAAGGTGGTTGGAAAGAGGTTTTTGACTTGCCAATAATTTGCTTAGCGCTAGTCCGGTAAGATCTTTTGGTAAAGTTTGGAGATGGCGCTCTAGGGCTGCTCGCTCGCTTGGCTGCAGCATTAACAGCGTTCCAGGTAGTTCTGTTTGTAATCGCCAACGTTTAGTTAGGTGGTGATCGCTTTCAAGTCTGCTCAGCTCTACCTCTATTCCTAACTCAGCCAAGCCCTTTAGCATTCGTTCGACGGTTTTTCGGCTGCGGCCGGTTCGCAACATCAATTGATCGATTGTGAGGCCGAGCGAACTCACCTGCAATTCTAAAGCGAGTTCCAACATATCGCGCAGCTTAGTATATGCCATACAATTTCCTTTAGTTTTTATACCCCGGAAAATGACTATAAACAATGTTATCCTTCATCTATTGAAAAACGGTGGCGACGCCACAGCAAATAAAAGAGAAAAATATGTATACTGACTTTTTACCAACTCAGCAGATCCCGGTAAGCCAGCTCTACGCCTGGAATAGCCGACAAGCATTTCCGCTTGAGCTCAACCTAAATCATCGGGGGTGTGTGATACGCGACCGGGTTAGTGGGGCTGCATTCCTGGCTTCAACAGATGATGAGGGCTTTATTCGTGGCGCGACATTATTGGCCGA
>CAYZDH010000184.1:0-5320 GCA_964477025.1 uncultured Rhodospirillaceae bacterium
GTTACACTTAAACTATCCAGAACGCGACGAACCCCGTTGAGTTCTCGAAAATGAGCCATCGACGCTGTTGCCCGTGGGGCCTTTGTTGTGTTTACCCGAAGCCTTAGCCTTTCCAGGCCAGCTGTTCTGGTTCACCGATGAGGCTACAGTCTCTCGCTTTTTTTGAGGCCGTCCGGCGCGGGCTTTTGCCCGCTCGCGGGCCCTAGCTTTACTCATAGTCTGATTGCCTTTCTGCATGCATTGCAAAGAGATCTAGCATCACTCAACTAAAAGACCAGACAGAAACACCAATGACCAGACATTATTTATAATCTTGAATATAAAATTTTCGGTAAGCGATCTTGCCAGGATACTTCGCCGGCTATTACGGTGCAGAGAAACAGACCCCTAAAGGGAGATATTTATGAAAATCGTCGTATACGGACCAGAGAAACGTACCGGTGTTTTGACCGAAGGCCAGATCATTGATATTGCCGGTGCTGTCGGGAAAAAGGGTAATGCCGAGGCAGCATTACTAGTCGATCTTAACTCACTAATCATGGGTGGCCAGGCTGCACTGGATGTTGTCCAAACGGCCGTCGCTAATCTTGGGGAGGCCGGTGACGATATTATTTGCTCCGCGGAGGGCACGGCGCTGCACGCACCGCGAGCAACCGGCGCGCGCGTTGCCTGCGCTGGTGGTAATTTTGCAGAGCATGCCCTTTCTATGGCACAGCGCCGGGTAGAGCGGGGAGAAGACAACCCAATTAAGGGAAATCCACGGGACTATGTGCGTGATCGCGGGTTCTGGGGTTTTTGGAAAATAGATCGTGAGTCTGCCGGTCACAACGCCAACTTACCCTACCCGGTTAGGACGTCTTATCTCGACTATGAAGGCGAGGTTGCGGTAGTACTCGGGAAAAATGGTAAAAATCTTAAAGAAAAAGACATCGATGATTTCGTTTGGGGCGTGACCCTGCTCGGCGATTGGAGCATCCGCATGTCACCCGAAGGCGGGCCGATGAAATTTGCGATGCAAAAGAATTTTGACAATAGCTGCTCTATTGGCCCCTGTATCGTAGTCGGCGATGTCGATTTTATGGGGATTGATATCGAAACTCAGGTCAATGGTGACGTGCGCCAGAAATTTCGATCCGGCGACATGGCTTTTTCGTATGGCGAATATCTTGAATTTTTATCGCGTGATTTCACGTTCTACCCTGGTGATATAATTAGCGGGGGGACGGGCGCCGGGACCGCAGCCGATTCGTCACTGACAGGAGAAAACGGCAAGCCATTGCCCGATAAGTTCCTCAAACCTGGCGATGTAGTGGATGTCGTCTCACCACAGGTTGGCACGCTTCGAACTAACATTATAGAAAATCGGGCTTAGATAACAATAAGGCCCCGCCGGCGAGAAATTAGCCTGCCTCACGCCAAAACCAATAATTTAAAATTTTTTGAGCTGCTTAGCCACCCGCCGTTGCGAAGGACACGCTATCTCGCGTCGCCCACCCAGTGAAACGCGCTTCCATAGCGGCAAAGATTGCATACATACTGATCGCCATAACAGCGATGACAATCAGCCCTGCAAAAGCTAGTGGCGTATTAAAATCGGCGCTGGCAACCAGCATAAGATTTCCAATGCCACTGCCGCCGGCTACGGTCTCGGCTATGACGGCACCAACAAAGGCAAGCGTAATAGCAATCTTGAGTGCCGCGAATAAATAGGGCAAAGAACGTGGAATACCAATTTTGAGAATAATATCCATCTGATTAGCCCCAAGGGCACGCATGACATCCTTGAGTTCCGGCTCAATGGTTGCCAAGGCTACCGCCATATTCACCACAATGTGAAAGTAACACAAAATATACGCGGGCAGCGTATTAGTCGTAAATTCTATTCCAAACCATATCACCATGATCGGCTCGACAGCTACCTTTGGAATAGAGTTAAAGGCAACCATCAATGGGTAAAGTGCGGCGTATAGCGGACGCCATAAGCCGATTAAAATCCCGACTGTTACGCCAAATACGACAGCGATGCCAAAGCCGACTAACGTTGCGATAAGTGTCGGCTCAGAATTTCTCCAGAGCCCCACGCGGTATTCATACATTGCATAAAAAGTTTCGGACGCGGACGGCATCACGATCCTCGGAACATCAAAAGCCTTTACTAAACCTTCCCAAAGAAAAATTAAAAATATCGTAACCATCCAAGGGGCCAACCGTTCGAACATTTTAGTATGAAGAAATCTCACTTTTGCATCCTCTATTCCGACCGAGCGATATTTATATGGTGGCGCAAATCTTGGACAAGTTCTACAACCTCCCTGCCGTACATATCATCAAGCTGCCTGGGCCTAGGCATCGCAACATTCCGCTCTAAAATTATTTAGCCAGGACGCGCACTCATTACATATACCGTATCAGCAAGATAAACGGCCTCACGCAAATCATGGGTAACAAGAATAACAGTACATTTTTGTTCCGCGTACAACTTCTGCAAAACTTCCCACAACTCTTCACGCGTGAAGGCATCTAGAGCCCCAAATGGCTCGTCTAATAAAAGAAGATCGGGTTTATGGACGAGTGCGCGGCAGAGTTGAGCGCGCTGCTGCATTCCCCCGGACAACTGCCACGGCGCGCGATCACCAAATCCAGCCAGCCCGACCGTCTCCAACAAGTGGTCTGCAATTTCAATATACTCGGCTTTATTAGCCCGAAAACGCTGACGATGGGGTTCAACAATTTCAAGCGGCAAAAGTACATTGTCCCTGGTGGATCTCCATGGAAGCAGCGTGGCATTCTGGAATGCCATTCCAACAATTTTAAGAGGTTCCGTTACTTCTTCACCAGCCACCAAAACCTTACCTTTGTTAGCCCGAATTAGGCCAGCCACAACCTTCAAAAGAGTTGACTTACCGCAACCACTTGGACCAACGAGCGCAATAAAGTCGCCACGTTCCATTTGGAGAGAAGTGTCTGAAAGAGCAAGCGTCCCGTCGCCTACCTCAGCACCAAAACTATTTCGATAGACTAAGTCTATCTTTTCAATATCGATAAAGCTCATACAAGTTAAGCGGGACGCGTTAAACGCGCCCCGCTTCCTTATTCATAAGGGAAGTTATTTATGAATATATCGTTTTGCCTGCGGTGGAAGATATGACCGATCAAACATATCCTCAGCCTTAGGTGGATTTTTCAACCCATAAGCCAGTGCGGCTTGCTGGATCGAGCGTTGCAGCCTTTTCATATCCACATCACCATAGCCATTCTTTTTAACCCAAGGTGTTGCAATACAGCAATTGACGCCAAGGCGCAGTCGGTCTGCCTCAACCGCAGCATTAGCTAAAGGTTGATATTTTTTAACTGCATCAACAGCCATTTGAGGTCTTAGAACTGTATCGCGCGCTGCCTTTATCGTGGCACGAATAAATCCCTTAACCGCTTCTGGATGTTTTTTGAGGAAAGCAGGAGAAACCGCTATGCCATTGGCATAAGACTCCATTCCATGGTCTCCATAAAGGAAACAACGAATATCCTTTTCTTTGTAGCCGGCCGCCTTAACCGCCAACACTGTTGAAAAGATATGTCCTGAGATTGCATCAACGTCGCCACGCAACAACATTGGTTCCCGCAAACGCGGGTCCATATTCTTCTTTTTCACTGAATTTGCATCGATACCAATCGCTTTGGCAAAAGCGGGAAAAAGTTTGTAGCTAGCGTCGAATACTGGTGCGCCTAGAGTTTTACCAACAAGCATCTTAGGGCTCGTGACCGAGGATTTAGCAAGAACACAAATCGAGAAGGGTGGCTGCTCATAGAGCATCATTACCGTCTTGATGGCCTTTCCGGGGTTTTTTGCATTATACTGAATGATTGCATTTATATCAGCCCAACCTAGATCATGGGTGCCCGACACAAGCTTACGCACTGCATCTGCGGAGCCCTTACCTGCATCAATTTTTACATCAAGCCCCTCAGCCTTAAAATAACCCTCGTATTGGGCAATAAAAGAAGGGCCGTGGGTCGATTGCGGAACCCAGTCCAAGGTCAATCTAACTTTGGTTGCGGCTTGTGCGCTGACTGCCGCAGCTAAGATACCTACCGCCGTTGCGGTCGCTAAAATTCTTTTGATCATAAAAATTTATCTCCCGTTTTGAAAATCATCCTACGCCAACGATGCTAATCTCACAGCAAGACTAACAGATATTACTGATATAGCGAGTCCACATATTGGTGATAAATTAAGCAGAATTAAAATTGTTTGCTTAATTAATTAGTGACTTATTGTTAAGGGGTTAATCGAAAGAAATCAGCAGAAGAAGGGAGGTTTTTTATCGAAAACTATTTCCAGAGGTTAAAATTAGAATCGATTGGTCATAAATTAAGCAAAACTTAGAGTCGTTATTTAAAAATGGATTAATTTCGAATGGCTCAAAACATTGAATTGGTTGGCAAGCGATTCAAATTTCGGCAATCTTGACATTGTTCTACCCTCTCAATAGCGAGCCTCATATGGACCCCACAGACCAAATATCAAAAATTTTGACCGAGCTCATCGCCCTGCCCTCTAGTTTTCCTCCTGGCGATACCGAGGCAATTTCTGCATATACAGCGAAGCGTCTCAAAAAAGCAGGATATCAAACAGAGATTTATAGTCGATGCCCTCCGATCGCTAATGTCGTAGCAAGCATGGGCAGCGGCGCGCCCTCCATAGTGTTTAACGCTCATGCCGATACCGTTGCCATCGGCGATGATGCAGAATGGGAAACCGAGCCCTTTTCTGCAACGACAATCGATGACCGTGTTTATGGGCTTGGGGCCGGTAACTGCAAAGGGGCAATGGCTGTACAAATTTGGCTCGCCGAGGAAATCGCAAGGCGCGGAGGACCAGATTGCGGTGAGGTTGTCTTCACCTTTGTCGGTGATGAGGAAAATCTCGGTCCTAACGGGCTCTGTTATATGCGTGAGGAAGGGATCATAAAACCAGACGTATTAATTTGTGGCGCACAGACGCAACTCCAAGCGATATTTGAGGAGCGGGGCGTCATCTGGGTTGAAGTCACCGCGACGGGGAACAGCGCCCATGCGGGTGAGCCCCAAAATGGCGACAATGCCATCAACCGAATGGTGCGATTAATCAACCAATTAGAAAGCAAATTATCTCCAGTTCTTGCCAAACGCCGTCGCGGGGAACTTTGCTCGACTATGAACATCGGAATCATCAAAGGCGGCATAAATACCAATGCCGTCCCCAGTAAGTGCCGCATCGAGATTGACCGACGCTTACTGCCGGAAGAGTTAATTGAAGAAGCCGTCTCAGAAATTGAGGTCG
>CAYZDH010000185.1:0-5317 GCA_964477025.1 uncultured Rhodospirillaceae bacterium
AAGCCTGGTGCACGAATGGTGCCGTAGAGGTGACCTCCACAAACATCCAAATCCATGGTGGCTTAGGCTATATCGAGGATACCGGTGCGGCACAACTTTTCCGGGATGCACGGATTACCCCTATCTATGAAGGGACGAATGGCATTCAGGCACTCGATCTTGTTCGGCGCAAACTTGGCCGTGACGAAGGGCTTGCCATGAACACATTACTCGAAGAGATGCGTCAATTTGATGGTGCACTTTCAATATCGGATGATGGCGCTATCGCAGCTATCCGGGGCCGCCTTGCAGAAGCCGGAGCGGCTCTTACCCGAACGGCCCATAAGTTACTCAGTGACCTCCGAAACGATACAAATCGAGCTGAAGCGGCTGCCACACCTTACCTTGATTTGTCTGGAACTGTGCTTGGTGGTTATTACATGGCACGCGCGGCCTTGATCGCCGAGGAAAAAATCTCAAAGAAAATTGGAAACACATCGTTTTACAAAACAAAGCTCGCAACAGCATTGTTTTATGCTGAAAATATTTTACCAAAATCGGCGGCGCTCGCGCAGGCCTCAATCTTTGGGGCAGATTCGGTTCTATATATTGCTCCTGAAGCATTTTAAGTGATCCATCTTTTCTAGAACAAGTTAAATTTTATTAAATCAGCTCTTGAAAGCCAGACTGAAATAGATCAAAAAATGCCACTGATTTAGTATGCTACAACCCCCATCGAAGGACGCATTTAGATGGATCAGCCCTCACCCCTATCGAGAAATTCGACAAACTCTGATAAAATAATGGCTATAAACGAAACACCAATTCGTAATTCTACGTCTAAAGATTACTTCAAGGAACTTAACGGAAAGAAATTCGCTGGAGCACATGTACTCGCAGATCTTTGGGGCGCCAACCATCTTGACGATAAAAATTATATCGAAATGGCTTTACGAAAGGCGATAGAGGCCTGCGATGCAACACTCCTGCACGTTCATCTTCATCATTTCGGCAATGGTTACGGCGTTTCAGGTGTTGCGGTGTTGGCAGAGTCACACATTAGCGTTCATACATGGCCTGAACGAGATTTTGCTGCCTTCGATATCTTTATGTGTGGTTTATGCAACCCAGAACTAGCACTTCCAGTCCTGCAAAAACAATTTAATCCGAAACGTATGGAAACCGAAGTACATAAACGGGGCGTCATCAGGTGAGTGGAAAGTGGTTTTCGGAAACGCTTTATAAAGACTTTCAACAATCCCTTCTTATCGAAAAAATCCTGTTTAAGGGGCGTACAGACTTTCAAGATGCCTTGATTTTTTATAATAAGCGATTTGGCCACGTTTTAACTCTCGACGGCGTGATTCAAACAACGGAGCGCGACGAGTTCTGCTATCACGAAATGATGGTCCACGTCCCGCTAATTGCGCATGGTGCAGCTCAGAAAGTGCTGATAATTGGGGGGGGCGACGGCGGAATTCTTCGTGAAGTCCTTAAACACCCCTATACACAACCGACTATGATTGAACTTGACAAAACGATAGTAGAAATTTGCCGGGAGCACTTGCCCACTCTTAGCGATGGTGCATTTGATAACGAACGCGCGTCTATTCATTTTATGGATGGTGTTAAGTTCGTTAAAAGTACGAACAAAAAGTTTGATGTGATAATTGTAGATTCAACTGATCCCATTGGGCCCGGGGAAGTTCTCTTTACTGAAGAATTTTATAGAAACTGCGCCTGTTGCCTAAAAGAGCGCGGAGTTTTAGTGACCCAAACCGGTGTCACCTATATGCAAGGTGAAGAAGCCCGAAATACATATCGGCGCATGCAAAACCTATTCGCCGATCCGTCGCTCTTTATAACACAAGTGCCGACTTACGGCGCAGGCTACATGACTTTTGGCTGGGGAAGCCAAAGCCTTGAGCTAAGAAAGACCCCATTAGAAACAATTGAGGAGCGCCTTAAACTACTCAAATTAGACTTAAAGTATTATTCAGCGGCAATACATAACGCGAGTTTCGCGCTACCGGGCTATATCGAAGGCCTCAAAAATTAAGGTATCCACCATCTGGTGGTTTGAACTTAACCCCAGAGTTGTCGGCTTGCTATCTTAGCACCCTCTACCATCGAAGCGAATTTAGCCCAAACGATTGTCGGGTGGACTTCAGGTTCCGCCATTGCCTGGGTCCCAAAACCGCAATCACCTCCGGCCATTACATTTTCTTTACCAACCACCGACGCATAACGTATCAAACGTTCAGCTACGAGTTCGGGATGTTCGACAAGTAACGATGAATGAGTGATAACGCCGGGAATAATTGACTTACCCTCTACTAGGTCAATGTCTTCCCACAATTTCCATTCATGTTCGTGCCGTGGATTAGCAGCCTCAAAGGAAATCGCGTCTGCATTTATCTTGAGGATGATATCAATAAAGTCCTTCATCTCCATGTCGTGTACTCGGGGGCCCATATTAATACCGTAGCAGGTGTGGTAACGGACGCGGTCCGACGGAATTCCCTTGAGGGCATGATTAATGCCTTCAATTTGTTTTTCAGCCCAGGTCCGGCACTCATCAACTGTTTTATCGGGGTTTTTTACATAATAGTTGATCAGGCGTGGGTCATCAATTTGCAAGAGAAATCCAGCGTCGGTGATGGCCTTGTACTCAACATTCATTGCCTCCGCGATAGAAAACAAGAATGACTCATCGTCCTCGTAATACTCATTTAAAACATTACCCGCAATATCGCAGGGCGAAATCGCGGGAACAAAAGCTTCCCTGACATTATTCGCTTTGACGGCCTGGCTCAAGTTAGAGATATCGCGTTTCAGAAGGTCATGGCCCTTGTAGGTTAGCTGCTCTGTGCAAACCATTTGCATATTGCTGGGGTTTGGCGCCCCAGAGGGTTCCTGTGTAATTGGACCATAAAACTCGGGGAATTGGCGTGACTCACGTGAATCAGCCCACGGTGATGGACGCTTTGCACCTGTCGGCGTGAGACCACCCAGACGGTCATGGGCATAAACCGCAAAGCCACGCTTAGAGAACTCACCGTCATCAATACAGTCAATTCCCAGCTCCACCTGCTTAGCAACAATACTATTCACCGCTTCCGCGAGCTTTTTGTCATATTCCGTTTCTGAAACCCGACTGCCTTGATCTTCCGCAATCATCAATTCAATCAAATCATCTGGACGTGGCAAACTACCCACATGGGTAACCAAAATTCTATCAGTACTCCGGTTCATCGCGAGGCGCCCCTATATCGTTCGTTCATAAGTTTTTATGATCTAAAATTGGCTTTAATGTATGGTTAAAGCGTACGCAAGAAAAGAGCCGCGAGTTGTTCCCCTTCAATCATACCCATTATCAAAACTCTTTAACGAATATTTAAGGCCAATTTTAGGTCGCCTCCTCGGGGCGTTGCTGATCTTATGCTGTCCCCTCGGCTTCGGCCGTTTCTGTTGCACGCTGTTTGAGGGCTTTGAGGTCGATCTTATTGGTTCCAGCAAGCGGCAATTCAGTGACAAAATAAACCCTTCTTGGATGAGCGTAGGCCGGGGCATTTGCAAGTGCATGCTGTTTGACTTCGTCCTCTGTCAGAGTGCAACCTGACCGCAAAACTATAAAGGCATGAGGAACATGCGCCTTAAGTGCATTTGGAGCCGGCACAACAACAGCTTGCATCACATCATCATGCCTTTCCAACATAGTCTCAACATCGCCCGGATAAATATTTTCACCACCGGTGACAAACATGTCATCAACTCGGCCAACGAAATAAAACCAGCCAGCCTCATCCCGCCGTAATATATCACCAGTATCCAGCCAGCCATTATCTAACGACTTTGCCGTTTCCTCTGGTAGGTTATGATACCCAATCATAACACCAGGATTGCGTGTATGCAGAACACCTTCATTTTCGTTCAGTCCGTCAACCAACTTAATTTCAACACCAGGCAATGGATAACCCACGGTGGTTCGCGGTTTTTCTAATCCGCTAGCGTGTTTCCACGAAAGTAAAACTGGACCGCCCTCTGTAATGCCATAATTGAGGTTGATACGTGCCCGCGGAAAAACCTTCTGAAGATTGTCTATGAGGACTTCGGAAGCTGGCGCCGATCCCATGCTTAATGCCCGTACCGAGCTTAAATTGGTTTGTTCGAGTAATTTCTCCTGCTGGAGCAACAACGCATACATCGTAGGAACGCCAGTCAGCATCGTCAGACCGAAATCACCAATACAGCGGATGTAATTCGCAGCGTCAAACTTCGCCAGTAGGACAACGCGTCCACCAGCACCGAGCGCCGACTTTATCGCCAGCAAGGCGTTCTTATGATAAAGCGGTGCGGCAATTATACCGCAATCCTCCGACGTGATATCGCGACTATCAATCAGCTGGCTAATCATCCAGCGCTGCCCAACATGATGGAGTAACACACCCTTCGGACGGCCAGTTGAGCCTGACGTATATGGCTGTTCAGCAATATCAAATGGTCCTGGCACAAAAGATTCAAACGGTCCTCGGTCAACAAAATCCAGATACCCGTCTCTACCTCCCTCACCAAAAATTATGCACCGCGTATTGTCATCGCATAGGGCCTCTAAATTTTTTTCACAGAACACAATTTTAACTTCAGAATCCCGTGCAATATATCTCACCTGTTCAGCTGGCAGCTTGGTATTAATCATCACCGGCACACAGCCAGCACGCATTGCTCCAAACAACACCTCTAAGAATTCGACCCGGTTGAGGGAGAGTATTCCTACTCGATCACCAGTCTGGAGACCCGCTTGAACCAAACCTCGTGCCAATGCGTTGACGGCATTATTAAACTGGCGGTGCGTAATTTCGGATGGTTGCGCGGGATCCCAAAGATCGATGATGGCGATATCATCACTGTCACTATAAGCGGAGAAAACGTCCCCTAAATTTCCTGTGTCAGGACGCATCGGCAGCCTATCAGGGCGTAATGATAATTTTTCCGATGACCTCACGGTCTTCGAGCAACTTGACGCCTTCTGCCGTTTTATCTAACGGAAGAACTGTATCAATAATAGGGCTCAATTTACCCTCCGAAATCATCGTCATCAGCGTTTCTAAATCCTCCGGCAACCAACTATTGGAACCAAGAATTTTCAATTCGAAGGTCCAAACATACCGTAAGTCGGTCTTCGGATCAAAACCAGCAGTTGCTCCACAAGTCAGTATTTTGCCGCCACGCCGTGTAACCTTAAATGAAGGTACCCAAGTGTCGCCCCCTGTAAAGTTAATAACAACATCGACACCCCCTTCAAATTTCCGACGATGTGGCTTGCCGAATTTTGTCC
>CAYZDH010000186.1:0-5208 GCA_964477025.1 uncultured Rhodospirillaceae bacterium
TAGCTGGTCACCCAGCACTTTCAATATAGGGTGATTCTGACCTAAATTAAAGTAAATAGCGTTGGAACTGTTATCTGCGGAAGAGGATAATGAAGCAATATCATGATCTCATGCGCTTAGTCATGAAAGAAGGCGCCGATAATGGAGACCTGACAGGTACGGTCACTCTGAGTATATTTGGCCATAAATTCATATTTGACCTTTCGGAGGGGTTTCCTCTGATAACCACAAAAAAGGTTCATTTGCGATCAATTATTCACGAACTTCTGTGGTTTTTAGCGGGTGATACGAATGTTAAATATTTGAATAAAAATAAGGTCTCAATCTGGGATGAATGGGCCGACGAAAACGGTGAGCTTGGGCCAGTTTATGGCGCTCAGTGGCGTTCCTGGCCGGCAGCTGACGGTATTACTGTTGATCAGATAAGTAACCTTATTCACGATATAAAAATTAATCCAAACTCTAGGCGGCTCATTGTGAGCGCTTGGAACGTGTCCGAAATAGCAAAGATGGCGTTACCACCCTGTCATTGTTTATTTCAATTCTATATTGCGAATGGAAAATTATCTTGCCAGCTTTATCAGAGAAGCGCCGATATTTTTTTAGGTGTTCCATTTAACATTGCTTCCTACGCCCTCCTGACTTTAATGATTGCGCAGGTGACAGATTTAAAGCCTGGGAATTTTATCCATACGTTTGGCGATGCCCATCTTTATATTAACCATCTTGATCAGGCGGTTGAGCAGTTGTCGCGGGAGCCCAGGCCTCTGCCAGAAATGCGTCTAAATCCGGAGGTAACAGACATTTTTGCGTTTTCTTTCGATGATTTTATCCTTAGCGGGTATAATCCCTACCCACATATTGCAGCGCCGGTTGCAGTTTGACAGATTATGCGCCTATCTCTCATTGTTGCTTTTTCTACAAACCGCGTTATCGGAAGGGATAACAATCTGCCATGGAGATTGTCAGGGGATTTAAGACGTTTTAAAGAGATTACCTTAGGCAAGCCCATCGTGATGGGGCGAAAGACCTTCGAATCGATTGGCCGTCCATTACCCGGTCGGACAAATATCGTAATGACCCGAGATTTGGGATATTCCGCACAGGGAGTTACGCCAGTAAGTGATTTTACCGATGCAGTGGCTACTGGAAAAATAGCAGCGGCAAAAACTGCTGTGGATGAAATAATGGTGATCGGCGGAGCCAGTATTTATTCTGAGGCGTTACTTTTAGCCGACCGGCTATATATCACGGAAGTTCATTGTGAAATCGAGGGAGACGTCACCTTTCCTAATATCAACTCGGCTGACTGGATTGAGATTTCCCGAAATCATTGTGCTGCTGAGCTAAACGAAACATGCGATTATAGTTTTGTTGTTTATGACCGTATTGCCAAATAAGGGCTCAACTATCCTGGTCCTTCAAATTATAATCTGCTAAAAAATTCCGGTGAAAATTGACAAGATTTTTAAGGACCTAGAAAATTGGAGGGTTAGGCCTATGCGGTCCACAATTTTCTGGGTCGTTTTGACGGGTATGCTTGGGATGGAGTGTAATTGGCAAACGGCTGCAGCAGCCGGCCTATCTGCGACCTTGCCCCTACCTAAAGCTGATCGTGTTATTGTGCTTAAGTCTAAACGTCAAATGATCTTGATGAGGGGTGCAATTGTCTTAAAAATTTACCCAGTCTCCCTGGGGCGTTATCCAAAAGGTCATAAACAATTTGAGGGAGATGCTCGAACCCCGGAGGGGGAGTATCTTCTAGACTCTAAACTTGAAGACAGTCATTTTTATCGGGCAATTAGAATTAACTACCCAAATGCTCGAGACATTGCTTATGCGCGTGCGATGGGCAAGGAAGCGGGCGGGAGGATTATGATTCATGGGCTTCCGAACACAATGTCTGCCGAACGAGTAGGGCATACTTTTATTGATTGGACACAAGGCTGTATCGCTGTCACTAATAGTCAGATGGACGAAATTTGGCAAATGGTGGATGCTGGAACGCCGATTAAGATTCACCCTTAGGAATTTGGGCCGCTTGCAAAGAACGCCATACCTTTTCCTGAGTAGCCGGCATTTCGATTGTGGGCGCCCCGAACCGATGTAATGAATCGTTGATTGCATTCATAACGGCGGGCATGGCCCCCACAGTACCAGCTTCACCTACCCCTTTAACACCCAACGGATTTCTCGCAGTTGGAACTTCGTTAGCGGCGATGTCAAAAGCGCAGAAGTCATCAGCGCGCGGCATGCAATAGTCCATAAATGAACCTGACAGAAGTTGTCCGCTTTCGGAGTCGTAGTGAATATTCTCCATTAAAATTTGTCCCGCACCTTGAACAATTCCACCATGTACTTGTCCATCGAAAAGCATCGGATTAAGGATCGTCCCTGCGTCGTCTACGGCAGTATATCTAACAAGTTCGACTTTTCCGGTCTCTACATCGATTTCGACCTCCGCAAGATGGACGCCATTGGGGTAGGTAGGCGCCTGTCCTTGTCCCATCCCGAATTCTCCATGCTCATAAAAACCTGGTTCTATATCGGGCGGTAACTTTTGATTTTGAAAGGCGGACTTAGCAACGTCTTGAAGAGCAATTTCTCTGTCTGTTCCTGCTACGGTAAAGGTGCCAGCCTCATACTCTATATCAGAATCTGCGGCTTCAAGTAGGTGGGCTGCGATCCGCCGCCCCTTCTGTATAATTTTGTCTGCAGCGTTAATTACTGCTGCGCTAACAAATACGGCACATCGGGCATTGAAGGTTCCGATACCATGAGTAACCTTGTCGGTGTCGCCAAACCGATACTCTATACCGTCTGGTTTAATCCCAAGACTATCTGCGAGAACTTGTTTGAAGGTAGTGCCATGGCCTTGCCCGTGATCCATAGCGCCACACAATAGTGTTAAATTTCCGGATGGGTCGAAACGAATTTCGACATGCTCGAAATTTGTACTCGCAACGCCGGTCACAGAATTGGATGACCCAACGCCGTGTAATTTCCCGCGTGCTCTGCTGTTTTCTCGGCGCTCTTCAATATTCGCGTAGTCGCCGGCTTCAAGGCAATCTTCGAAATTTCTAACAAAGTCACCGCAATCGTATACATCACCGAAAGAAGTCGTGAAGGGCATTTGCTCGGGGCCAACTGTGTTAAGGCGTCTTAATTCAACAGGGTCAATTCCTAGTTGGCGGGCGGCAACATCGACCATAACCTCCAATACATAAACAGGTTCGGGTTTGGCGCCGCCACGATATTGTGCGTTGCCGATCATGTTTGTAAGGGCCCCCGTCACCTTGGCGTAGATCGCCGGTATACCATAAACTCCAGCAAGACCGCCCAATCCGCCCGTCGCAGTTCTAAGGTTTCGGTCGTTTCCAAAGTAAGCGCCAATTGGAACTTTAGTGTGGGTTTTTAGGGCTAAAAATTTATATTCAGTATCAAGGGCTAAAACACTGTCAACGAGCCCGCCCCGCGCCTGCTCGTCACTCAACATTGCCTCGGTGCGTTCGGCAGCCCATTTTATAGGCCGACCAATAAGCTTTGATGCCCAAAGTGCTAAGCTATATTCAGGATGGCATCCGCCGCGAGTTCCGAAACCACCACCCATATTATCGCAAATTACTCTAAGTTTGGTTTGCGGAATATTTAGAATTTGTCCGGCAATTTGTTGACGAATTCCGTGGACCGACTGAACAGTTGCTCGCAGAGTGTAGCGGTCTTCAAAAGGGTCGTATTCTGCAATACAACCGCGATTTTCCATAGGATTGCCGGTGACCCTATTAACACAAACTCGATGTTTGACAATATGAGCAGCATTAGAAAATGCCGCCTCTACTGCTGCGGAATCTCCTTTCTCAAAAGTATAGGCCTCGTTACCCGGGTTTTCGTCCCAAAGAATTGGTGCTCCCGGTTCAAGCGCATAGTCAACCGAGGTAACTACTGGTAGTTGGTCGAAGTTGACTTCAATTAGTTCCGCGGCATCCTTAGCCTGATTTACGGTTTCCGCAACGATAAAGGCGACCGCTTCGCCTGCATAGCGAACTCTTTTCTCGGCAAGCAGGGGTTGGGGGCAGACGAAGCCAGGGGAGCCGTCGCTGCGTTTTCCGGGTGCTGCAGGTTTAAGTCTTCCAAGGCCACTTTTATAGATGTCATCCCCAGTAAAGATTCCCAATACGCCGGGTGCCATTTTTGCTGCGGTGGTTCCGATCGATTGAATGTTGGCATGCGCCGCGGGTGAGCGGAGTACATATGCTTGTGCCTGATTAAGCGCATTTACGTCTTGGGTATAACGCCCACGGCCTTGAAGGAGACGCAGGTCCTCTTCACGGGGGATTGGTTTTCCAATATAATTCATGATTTATGCCGTCCTGTATTTGGCTGTTTCCATATTTGAGCCATCGCAAGTCGCGCGTCCTGTCTCTACCAAATATTCCAAATGTGCCAATACTGATCTCCCGGCGGCGCCATGCATCTTTTCTGGCAGGTGTTTGTATAACCTTCCAACAATTTCGGGAATAGTATGGCAACCATTATCAAGGCATTTACGGATTTCACCCTCCCGCATACGCCGGTGATTACGGTAAGCGCGAGTAAAGGGTCCAGGGTCCGAGATAGACGGTCCGTGCGCTGGCCAATAAGTCTTATCACTGCGTGCCAGACATAAATCCAAGCTTTTCAAGTATTCTCCCATGTGACCGTCCGGTGGAGAAACAATTGTTGTATTCCAACTCATAATATGATCGCCGGTAAAAAGAATATCTTCTTCTGCTAAGGCAAAACACATGTGATTGGACATATGACCAGGCGTATGGATTGCCTCGAGGGTCCAACCCTCGCCCTTCACGATAGATCCATTCTTAAGGACGTTGTCGGGAGCAAAGTCATATTGTATTGATTCAGCGGTCGCAGCCGTCGTTGGAATTTCGCGGGGAATTGCACCATGCACTTGGCCGCCAACTTTCTTTTGTAGAGGGGTGACACCAGGTGAATGATCATTATGGGTATGCGTGACAAGAATATTTTCGACAGTCTCTCCCTCCAGACCTTTAACAATTGCCGAAGTTTGTTCACCTAGTATTGGACCTGGATCGATAATGGAGACCCGACCATGACCTATAATATAGGTATTGGTTCCATGAAAGGTAAATCCGCTAGGGTTTCTAGCAACCAGGCGCCGAACTAGCGGCGTGACCTGCTGAATTTCGC
>CAYZDH010000187.1:0-5187 GCA_964477025.1 uncultured Rhodospirillaceae bacterium
CGTTATTCTATTAGCGTGCCTAAAATTTCCGACGCGGGCAATCCAATTTATAATGAAAAACACACCAATCACACACCTGAAAAAGGTAATCATTGGTACTGATAGTTCTGCAATTAGATATTTACCAATCGCGGTAAAGGCCACGACGCAAAATGAAGCGATTATAGTCCAAATTATCCCCTGCGTTGCAGGTGACCGGTGGCTTAGTCCTATACGGGTCTGAGTTCGGGTTGGCATGAGTTTTACACTATGCTCTTGACGCTGACCGGGCTAGGGTCCGGCTGAACTCGACGTGTTGAAAGTTTGCTGACGTACTGGGTAGCAAAGGAGAAGTCTTAAATTGAGTACAAAGTTGTGGCAGCCCGAGCCTAGTAAAATCGCAGCTAGTAACCTGACTAAATTTCTCGGTGCAATCGAGGACCGATGGGGGGTTTCCTGTTCTAACTATGCGGCCTTACACAAATGGTCGACCGAAGAATTGGAGAAATTTTGGTTGAGTCTCTGGGACTTTGCAGACGTGTTGGGCGACCTTTCGGGGAACATCATATTGCGAGACGCTGAAAATATGCCCGGCGCTGTATTTTTCCCCAACTCGCGTTTGAATTTTGCTGAGAATCTTTTGCGCCAAAGAGATGATAAACCAGCACTAATTTTTCGAGGCGAAACTGGTGTCGAACGTATTCTGACAGGTGCAGAGCTATATGATCTCGTATCACGTTTGAAACATGCAATGGAAGACGCCGGCATCAGATCAGGTGATCGTGTCGTAGGTTATTTGCCAAATCTACCCGAAGCGATCGCCGTGATGCTAGCTACAGCCAGCCTAGGCGCGGTATGGTCTTCCTGCTCGCCCGACTTTGGCAGCAAAGGGGTTCTTGATCGGTTTGGACAAATTGAACCCAAGCTTTTATTTGCTTCAGATCAATATTTTTACAATGGTAGGGCTATAGATTGTTTAGAGCGGGTTGACGAAATCTGTGCAAACCTTCCTACGGTTAGTAAGGTTGTCGTTCTTCCATATGATCCCGAAAATGCCATATCAATTGACGTCCCTAACAAATTACCGCTTAACGAATTTATTAAACCTTATCAAGCCGGAGAGATTAAGTTTGAACGGTTTGACTTCAATCACCCACTTTATATTTTGTTTTCGTCAGGGACGACAGGTATTCCAAAGTGTATCGTACATGGTGCCGGTGGGACGCTGATCCAGCATCTAAAAGATCACCTTCTCCAGACCGACGTTAAACCGGGTGACCGCGTTTTTTACTTTACTACCCTCGGCTGGATGATGTGGAACTGGCTGGTGTCAGGATTGGCGGCCAAGGCGACCATTATTCTTTATGACGGGTCCCCTTTCTTCCCCGATGGCAATAGCCTATTTGATTTTGCGGACACGGCCAAGGTGACCCATTTTGGAACATCTGCGAAGTTTGTTGACGCAGCGAAGAACGCAAAACTTAGCCCTAAAAAAACTCACGATCTTTCGAGTGTCAGGGTATTGATGTCAACAGGTTCGCCGTTGGTTCCAGAGAGCTTTGATTTTATTTATGAAAATATCAAATCTGATATTTGTGTGTCTTCGATTTCCGGTGGGACTGATATTGTGGGTTGTTTTGTTGGCGGCAATCCAATTGGACCGGTTTGGCGTGGAGAAATTCAAGCAGTCTGTTTAGCAATGGATGTGGCGGTATTTGATAGCAAGGGCAATTCGTTGGATGATGAAATGGGCGAATTGGTATGCCGCAAGCCGTTTCCCTCTATGCCCCTAGGTTTTTGGGGAGACGAAAATAATAAACGTTATATGGCAGCTTATTTTGAACGTTTCCCGGGGGTTTGGTGTCATGGTGACTGGGTGGCAATGACTAAAAATGGCGGAATGATTATTCAGGGCCGCTCCGATGCGACGCTCAATCCTGGCGGTGTACGGATTGGCACAGCCGAAATATACGGACAGGTCGAACGGCTCGAGGCCATTGAGGAGGCAATTGCCGTGGGTCAGGATTGGGAAGGAGACGCGCGAATTATTCTGTTTGTGAGATTGCGCGAAGGTAATGTTTTGACCGAAAATCTATATAATCAGATAAAGTCAAAAATACGGGCCAACCTTACACCAAGGCACGTGCCTGACAAAATTTTAGCCGTGCCAGATATTCCTCGGACTAAATCCGGAAAAATCACGGAACTAGCTGTGCGCGATGTTATTCATGGCCAGCCGGTGCGCAATACTGAAGCGTTAGCTAATCCTGGCGCCTTAGACCATTTTCGGAATCTAATCGAACTTCGAAGTTAGTTGCGTGCTATTTATATGCTCCCTAAAATTATTAGCTGATAAAAGAATTTTTCTTGGAGGTCGTGAGATTGGAGGGTGATGATTGGAAGTCGGAAGAATTTCGTCGGCTGCTTGAAAATAGCAAGAGAGCCGTTGTTTTCACCGGTGCCGGGATAAGTACTGAATCCGGTATTCCAGATTTTCGCAGCCCAGGTGGAGTTTGGTCTAAATACAGCCCAATTCTTTATGATGAATATATCTCCTCAGAAGAAGCGCGGCGTGAGTCATGGCGGCGTAAATTTGATGATTCCTACGGCTTTGGAGGGGCGGAACCAAACCGTGGACATCGAGCCGTTGAGAAACTTGTAAGGAATGGAAAGGTTTCAGCAGTAATTACTCAAAACACCGATGGACTGCATTTGGAGTCCGGGGTACCGGAAACGAAAATAATAGAGCTGCATGGAAATAGTACGTATGCAGCCTGTTTAGCGTGCGGATTGCGTCATGATTTTGAACCCATTCGGAAGGCTTTCCTAGACGAAGAAACCATCCTCGATTGCGTTGCCTGTGGTGGTCTGCTTAAAGCGGCAACCATTTCGTTTGGCCAGCCCATGCCCGACGGCCAAATGCGCCGTGCTCAAGAAGAAACTCTCGCATGTGATTTATTTATTGCGATAGGGTCTTCTCTTCAAGTTTTCCCTGCGGCCGGATTTCCGCAGACAGCTGCTCAAAACGGTGCTGTATTAGTCATCCTCAATCGGGAGCCGACTAATCTCGATGGTTATGCTGATTTAGTCCTTAATTCAGAAATTGGCGACACTTTAGGCGATGCTATTGGTGTGAATTGATCTATTAGTTTCTATATTTTTGGTTGCCGAAAATTTGTGGGTTGGGAGTGCGCTAGCTCTTTGGGCAAAAACATTTCCTATAGGGCCTTTTCGGAGCCAGTGTTCCGCCGCTTGACGGCGAAGAGTTTTGCTTACAAAAGGGGGGCTAAGGGTTTTGGAAGTGAATATAACTAGTCTTAGAAGCCCTCAAAGGAAGCATATGATTTGCTGAGATAGGTCACTAAAGTTGTTTTCTTTACGAAGGTTAGGATGAAAATGCGGGGATATTTTGGCATCGGCGTCGAAGGGGTTTCTAAACCAATGAATGCAGGAAATTTGTTTCGGACCGCACATGGGTTTGGAGCAGGTTTTGTCTTCACTATTGATTCAAAAATCGATCCCCGTCTCATAAAATCTGATACTTCGGATATGGCTGGTCAGATACCTTTTTATAAATTTGATGATGTCGATTCAATTCAATTGCCAGATCGCTGTCCCTTAGTCGGGATAGAGCTAACGGATGATGCTGTTGAGCTGCCAAGTTTTCGTCATCCGCGCACTGCTGCGTACGTATTGGGAATGGAACGGGGCAGCCTATCGCCAAGTCTTCAAGAATGCTGTGATTATATTGTTAAAATTCCGACACAATTTTCTCTTAACCTTGCTACTGCGGGTGCAATCGTGATGTATGATCGCACGTTGACACTTGGTCGGTTTGGTTCGCGCCCAGTTGTCCCTAACGGACCGATTGAACCTTTACCCGAGCATGCGTTTGGCGAGCCTGTATGGAAAAAGAAAGAGCTACGGCGTCGGAAGAAGGCTACATCTAGCCAGACCCCGAAATAAATGACAAAAAAGGTAAGAATTTATGGCAGTGGGAATGAAAAGGCTTTCAATCTTAGGAATTTTTGGCGCGGTATTTATTATTTTTTATGGCACGCCGGTTCAAAGCTCAGGAATTAAATCTGCTAACGTCTTTAAAGACTGGTCTGTTCATATAGCTGGTCAAAAGAAAAAAAAGATTTGTTATATCCATGGCAAACCACGGAAGTCTGCGGGAAAATATAAGGTTCGTGGTCCGACCTATATGCAGGTCACTCATCGGACGGCGAGCCGTGCCCGTAATGAAGTTTCTATTACGGCTGGGTATATCTTTAAAAAAGATAGTGCTGTAAGCGTAAAAATCGATAAAAAAACATTTGCTATGTACACCGCTGGCGCGACAGCGTGGTCCGAAGACGACCCTACCCTTGTCGCGGCTATGAGGGCAGGCACATCTATGACTGTTATTGGAACGTCGAAGCGGGGAACAGTTACAAAGGATCGATATTCGCTTTCTGGGTTTACGTTGGCTCACAAGGCCATTAACCGGGCCTGCCATAAAAAATAAAAGAGTTTTCTGTCACCTTATCGCCTGGTTATCTTGATGGACCCAGGCAGGTACCAAACATGAATATTTATTGTGGAGGACAAGATGAGCAAAGGGTTTGACGTGAAAAACGCTTATAGCGTGAAAGATAAAGTTGTCATCGTAACTGGCGGTGGAACCGGTATTGGGAAGGTTTATAGCCAGAGATTGGCGGAAGGTGGTGCTAAAGTTGTTTTGGCTGATATCGCCGCTGATGAGTCAAACGATGTAGCGGCAAAAATTCGTGATACTGGTGGGCAGGCGCTATCAGTGCCAACAGATGTTACGAATGAAGCCGCCGTTCAGGCGATGGCCGATGCCGCAGCAAGTGAGTTTGGTGGTATTGACGGGTTGATCAATAATGCTTCTCTAATGAGTGTGTTGCCGCGGGGAGATTGGTTTGAGATTTCAGCTGATCGCTGGGATTCTGTTATGTCCGTAAATCTGAAGGGTATCTTTTTATGCTGCCGCTCCGTTTATTCCTATATGCAGGAACGGGGTGGCGGAAGTATCGTCAACATTTCTTCCAGCCGTATTTGGGAGGGCAATCCTAACCGTCTTGACTACACAACTTCGAAGGCGGGAGTTGTTGGGCTCACTCGTGCACTAGCTCGCGAAATCGGTGACGATAATATTAGTATTAATGAAATCAAAACCGGAATGACTATGAGAGATCCACA
>CAYZDH010000188.1:0-5095 GCA_964477025.1 uncultured Rhodospirillaceae bacterium
TTTTCCATTGTCGGCTCTACAACTCTCCGATAACCGGGTATTGAAGTCGTGTGATACTGAACTTCATTCTGATGAATAGCAGCAAAAATGGGCGTAAACCCCCTGTAACCAGTGACCGTTTTATAATTTTCCGGTCCTATCAACAAATCTAGTGATAGTCGTCCCTTCAAATCATGTGTGGAAGTGGTACGAAGGCCACCAAACTTAAAGCCTTTAGCTTTTAAGAAATCTCTTGGGCTGTTAATTCCACCTGGGGCTGCATCTTTACGGATATAGCAAATTACCGGTGGCGCGGCGGCTGCGACAAACTGAAGATCTGGATATTTAACTCGCAACCCAGGATCGCCAAGAACCTGCGCGACAGGATTCCAAGTAAAGAACCCCACTGTCATCCCATTGGGTCTCGCTGCCTCAGCCAGGAAATTTGTAGCCACAAGGCCACCAGCGCCACCCATATCTCTAAAGATAATTTTTGGTTTTCCAGGAATATGCTTAGCAACATGTGCTGCGAAAATCCTTCCTTCGGTGCTATTTGCACCTCCGGCTGGGTAATTACCTAAAAAGACAATGCGCTTTCCTTTATAAAAAGGTTTTGCATCTACCGATGAAACTACCGTCGGACTGAAAATAGCTACAATTAAAACAGCAAAAGCTGAACAAACTTTTTTAAACATTTCCTACTCCCCATAAAATTATTAATTAAAGTTTCTTTGGATATTTTATTGGCTAAACGGGCACGTCCCCTCTAACAGTTGTTCTAAGCATTGTACGCAACTGATTATCTGGAACGTCGCCGCAGGCAAGATGGACCGTGCATCGGTTGTCCCACAAAAGGAGTTGGTCCGCTGACCACCGGTGGTTGTATACGTTTTCTGGTTTTTCTAAGTGGTCAAAAAGTTCCAACAAAAGCTCTTCACCCTTATTGGCCTCCATATCAAAAATATGCGTGGTAAAACGCCTATTTACAAATAAGGCCTTGCGTTTGGATACGTCATGGGTGCGCACCACCGGATGAATAACATCCGGCGTCCTTGCTTTTACTTCCGCTGACTTCTTTTCCCAAATTGAACCAACTTTTTCTTCTTCAGTCATACCAGAGGGCGGGTCAAAGCGTGGATTGTCAGCTAGGTCAAACTGAAGAATTGCTTTTAAGTCGGCGACTTTGATCTTTAATTTTTCAGGGAGAGTGTCATAGGCGCGATACATGTTAGCCCATTCCGTATCGCCTCCGTCCTCGGGTACGTCAATAGCGTACAACAGGGAACATCTGCTGGGTAAGGCCATGTAGGAAAGATCTGAATGCCAAATACTGCCACCATCTCTGAGACTTACATAATTACCTTCAGCATCTTGTTCATTGGTTAGCCATAATAATTCTGGATGATCCTTGAGTACATGCTTGCCACCGGGGTGAACTTCTAAATCGCCAAACCTGCGGCTAAAATCTATATGCTCTTCCTTGGTAATTTTTTGTTCAGGAAAAATTAAGAGTAGGTTCTCGTGCCAAGCCGCCAGTATTCTTTGAAAAACATCGCTGGACAGTGGTTTAGATAGGTCGACACCCGTAACCTCCGCTGCGAGATTGCTGGACTTTTTGGTAATTCTTAGCTCCATGTCGCCCTCATGGTGGACCCAATATGTTTTATTTAAGCCCAATAACAACAATTATAAAAGGGGTTATTAAAACTAAAACAGGGTATTCCTATTTTACCAATTCATTAAAAACGTGAGGGAGTATTTTGTCAGATGGATACTTTAGGCGGTAACAACCCTGCGCATACGGGGTGTCGGTTCGTCATTCATGAACAGCTGAGCCATCCCCGCGGTAACACCAATCACCACGCCGATTTGCCAGGCTAAATCATAATTCCCAAAAACTACAAAAAGAAGCCCAGCGCCCCAAGCCCCGACAAAGGAGCCGGTCTGGTGGCAAAAAAACGAAAAGCCGGTGAGTGTCGCCATATTCCTTAGCCCGAATATCTGCGCGACCAACCCCGTAACAAGTGGAGCGACGCCCAGCCAAAGCAAGCCCATAACAGCTGAGAAGACCAATGTTGTTGTCGGCGTGGCGGGCAACAGGAAATAAACAACGATAAAAGCGGAACGCAAAATATAAACCGAGCCTAATAAAATGTGCTTGGGATACCTGCCCCCCATCCAGCCCAGAATATAACAACCGATCGCATTAAACCCACCGATCACGGCAAGCGCCTGTGCGCCAAGTGTCGGTGACTGCCCGCAAATTTCCAGATAAACAGGTAAGTGTGCTGCTATAAAAATCAGCTGAAGGCCACAAACAAAATAGGCAACAGACATCGTCACATAGCCCTTGTGTTGCCATGCCTCAGTCAGAACCTCTCTTACGGACATCCCGACACCACTTTCACCCGAAGCCTCAGAAGACTCAGCCGCCTCTAGAGCAACCTTATCTCCTGCACCGGTAAAGAAAGCAGCCGGAATCATAACTACACACATACCGAGAAACCCGACCATCGCCATTAGCCATCCATCGCTAGCCATGAGCCCTTGGGCGAGCGGAGCCGCGATAAACGTCCCGATAGAGCCTGCCGCTGAGATGGTTCCAAGGGTCACGCTCCGCTTAACAGCGGAAACTGAACGTGCTGACGCAGCAAGAGCAAGACTTAGACCGGTGCAGGCTAACGCCAACCCAACCATAAAACCAAGACCGATCCAAAGAGCGATAGGGCCCTCTGCTAGCATCGTGACACCCAGTCCAGCTGCATAAAGCAGGGAACCTAAAATTGTCATTATCCTGCAGCCAAACCTATCAGCAAACGCACCGATCAGCGGTTGGGTGAGGCCCCACGTAAAATTTTGTATGGCAATTGCAAGCGTAAAGTCGGCGACAGAAATTCCCAAATCTTGGGTAACTGGCCCAACAAACAGACCAAAACTTTGTCGCATCCCCATGCTCATGGTCAGCATCAGACTCGCGCCGGTTAGGACGGAGATTGTCTGAGCACTTGTGTACCCGGGGGCACGCGTTATTTCGGACATGGGAACTTTGTTCAATCACATTATGGTTTTTTATCTTAAACCATAAAGATAGAGCAAAACAGGATAGTAACTGGTAATTTTTCCAACGAACAAAGAGCTAGATTAACCGGCCTGTCCTTTGTTGTTTACCAAAATTACGAGGCTATCACCTCAATCTAATTTTACTCCATACAATTTCTCGGCATTCTTGTAGGCCATCTTTTCCGCAATATTTATCGGTAATTGTCTTAAAATGTTTCTGTAACGCCTTATTATTTTGCGATATTTTTTCCAGCGTTTACGTTTGTGGGCATCTGTAGCGAAAAGCAAGCGATCCTGATACTTTTGAAAAATTGGTAACCAAATTTTTCTAATCTTCCCAGAATTATCAGTGAAGCCGGGCCCAAGTTTGGAAGCTTTGGAAATATCTGAGTAAGCTCTTTTATCTTTTTCTTTCTTCGAAATCGTCATGTAAACATTTGGATGTAGGGAAAGGATCTCCTCCACTTGATGAGGGTGTCCGAAGGCCATATGGGGAATTATGAAATCAATATCACGGTGTTCAGAATAAATTTTTGAAAACCGAGGCCAATCTCTTTCCCATTCGTAGACCTCCCAATGGGTCATAACGGGGACTCCTTGACCGGATAAACTACTGAGAAACTCTTTAGTGCCCGGGCCAAGCGGGTCAACGTATCTTTCGCCTCTTGCCGTTTGCTCTCCATGACTTTTGTCTGCGTGTGTGTACAAAATTTCTCCGACAAACAGGTAATTATATTTGTTAATATGGTCTAAAGTTGTGGCGATATAATCGGCGTCTAAGTCATCTCTCAATAAAAAATATTTGGGGGCGCCCAAAATTATTAGGCCCGGGTGTTCATTTTTTAGTTCCAAAACCTCTTCTTCATTTTGCCCTAGGTATTTTCGGCTCCGGGCAAACAAGGCCAACTTAGAAATCCCTGATTTCTTTACCTTTCTGATTGATTTTTCGAAGTCTGTTCTTTCGTCAATTTGCGCCATTGCATCAAACAGAAACCCATCATAACCGAATGACTGCGAGTTAAAAAAAGGAGAAAAGATGCAAATAATAAAAATAACATGAAGATAAACTTTTAATCGTTTATTCTTCTTCTCTAACATCAATTAAAACCGGCCATTGATTTTACATATTCCCCAATGGCCATGGAGGATGTTAATCCGGGGGACTCAATGCCAAAAAGATTTATAAGACCGTCAACCCCGTGATCTTTTTTGCCTTGAATTATAAAATCATTCGACGTCGCCTGCTTAAGGCTAAGTTTGGGTCTAACGCCAGTATAACCTGGTTGTAGTTCTCCATCCTTTAAATCTGGAAGGAAACGTCTAACCGCTTTGTAAAAAAATTCTACCCGGTTTGGGTCCAGCGTATAATCTACTTCTTCCACAATTTCGACGTCGGGACCAAATCTGTTTAAACCCGAAAGATCTGGACAAACATGCACGGAAATTTTGTGATCCTTCGGTAACGGATAAATCATTCGGTTAAAGGGCCTGCGCCCGTGCATTACAAAGTAACACCCACGAGTTAAGAACTGTTTTGGAATTGTAGGCGACGGCAAACCTGTAATTCTAGAAGCTACTTTCTGTGCACCGTGCCCTGCGGCATTAATACATAAATTACAACGTATCCGAATATCGGAACTCTGCCTGACAACAAGCTCGATAAAATTTTCATATAGCTTTCCAGCTTTGACTTCTGCTTTTAAAACTAAAACCGCACCCGCACTTTCTGCGTCACCCAAATACGCTGTCATAAGTTCATGCGGCTCTATGAGGCCCGAGGTCGGTGAATATAATGCTCCCGCAAAGTGAAGGTTGGGTTCCTTTTCTCTAACCTCGTTTACATCAGCTATATAAATCTCTTCGAGACCATTCTTGTTTGCTTTAGCCTTTAAGGAATGCAACTCAGGAATATCCTTTTCTTCCGTTGCGACTATAAACTTACCCGTCATCTGATAACTCACGCCGCGCTCCGGGCAATAGTTATAAAGAAGGTCCTTACCGCGTTTAGCGAGCTCATTTTTTAGGCTACCTGGCGGGTAATTAATTCCTGCATGGA